>NZ_BCVS01000060.1:0-14978 GCF_001591865.1 Lacticaseibacillus pantheris DSM 15945 = JCM 12539 = NBRC 106106 | reverse complement strand
TCACCGTGGAGCGGTCCACAAAGTCGCAGCACCCCACGGCACCCGCACCAGCCAGAACCGCCACTGAGTGAACAAACGCATGAAAAAAGTGGCCCTCTTCAGGCCACTGATTGTTGACGCTATCAACCAGCGTCAGGGTTAGAACTTGTCTTCTTTGTCACTCGACTGCAACTCCGTGATCTTCCCCGTCTTCAGGTAAACGATCCACTCACAGATGTTCGTGACGTAATCGCCAATCCGTTCGAGGTACGACGCTACCAGCATGTAGTCCATGCCGCCGACAACCGTCTCGGCGTCCGCCTGCATCTCCGCGATACATTCCTGGTAAATGTTATAGGAAAAGTCGTTGATTCCGTGGTCCTGCCCCGCAATCCAACGGGCGCGGTCCTCATCTTCCTTAACGTAGGCGTCCAGGACTTCGGAAACCATTTCCTTGACGGCGTCGGCCATCGCGGCCAACATTTCTTCAATCGCGGGCACGCGGGTATTGCCCTTCACCCTGATGGTGGACTTAGCAATCGAAACGGCGTGATCACCCATCCGCTCCAAGTCGTTCACGGCCTTCATCACCGTGACCACCATCCGCAACTCACTTGCCACCGGCTGCTGGAGAGCAATCATTTCAAAGCTGCGTTTTTCCAGGTCGACTTCACGTTCGTTAATCTGATCGTCTTCCTCGATCACCTGGCGCGCCAAAGCCTTATCGTGATTGATAAATGCTCGCACCGATTTGGAGATGGCCTCGTTGACCATCATCCCCATTTCTGAAAACCGTACGTGCAGCTCGTTCAGCTCGTCGGTAAATTCCTCACGCATAAATTTTGTCCCCCGTTTTTTTAACCAAAGCGGCCGGAAATATAATCTTCGGTTTCCTTGTGTTGTGGATTCATAAATATTTGCTTAGTGGGACCGACCTCAACAATGTCCCCCTGTAAGAAGAACGCCGTCCGGTCGGAGATACGTGACGCCTGGTGCATGTTGTGCGTCACGATAATGATTGTATACTGGTCCCGCAATTCAAGCAACGTATTCTCAATCTGCGTGGATGAGATGGGGTCTAGCGCACTCGTGGGCTCATCAAGCAAAATCACTTCCGGTTGCACGGCCAGCACCCGCGCCATCACGACACGCTGTTGTTGCCCGCCAGAGAGGCCCAAAGCCGAGTCGTGCAACTTGTCTTTGACCTCATCCCAAATTGCCGCCTGCTGGAGGCTCCGCTCACACGCTGCGTCCAAAGTAGCGCGGTCCCGCACACCCGCTAACCGCAAACCATAGACAACATTGTCGTAAATACTAAACGGAAAGGGATTAGGCTGCTGAAACACCATGCCCACCCGCTTACGCAACTGTACCACGTCCGTTGTCGGTGCGTAAATGTCCTCGCCATCCAGTTTGATGGCCCCGGTCGTCCGCGCACCCGGTACCAGGTCGTTCATGCGGTCCAGCGTACGCAGGTACGTGGATTTACCACACCCGCTGGGGCCAATGAGCGCCGTGATTTCGTGTTCCGGAAAGTCGATGGAAACACCCTTGATGGCCTCAAAGTCACCGTAGTAAATGTGGACGTCCTTACTGGTAATGATATTCTTGTTGGCCATGAATTGTCCTCCGTACCTAAGTTGCCAAGCAGTAAATTAACCAAAATTTCCCGACACGTAATCGTCAGTCGCCTGAATCTTCGGCCGCGTAAAGATTTTGCGCGTCTCATCAAATTCAAGGCACTGACCGTTATAGAAGAACGCCGTGTAATCACTCACCCGAGCCGCCTGCTGCATGTTGTGCGTCACGATAATGATGGTCAGCTGGTCCTTGAGCGCCATCATGGTGTCCTCTAACGTTGCAGTCGAGATTGGGTCCAGAGCCGACGCGGGTTCGTCCATCAACAGAATGTCCGGCTTCATGGCAATTGCGCGTGCAATACACAAACGCTGTTGTTGCCCACCAGATAAGGCCAGTGCACTCTTGTGGAGTTGGTCCTTGACCTGGTCCCACAACGCCGCCTGCTTGAGCGTGGTCTCGACAATCTCATCCAGTTCTGCTTTGCTCTTCGTGCCAAAACGCTTCAGGGCAAAGGTGATGTTGTCGTAAATGGACTTAGCAAAGGGGTTGGGGCGCTGGAACACCATACCGATGTGCTTACGCATCTCGTACACGTCCACCGCGTTGCTGTTGATGTCCAGCCCCCGATACATAATGTTGCCCGTAACCCGGCTCCCATAAATATTATCGTTCATCCGGTTAATTGACCGAAGATAGGTCGATTTACCAGAACCACTGGGACCGATGAGCGCTGTGATTTTGTAGCGTTCGAACGGCAACGATACTCCGTGAATGGCTTCGTGCTCACCATAGAACACCCGTAGATCATCGGTGGAAACCGCCACTTCTGCATCACCGGGTAGTTCGCGGATAAAACGGTCATCTAATGAATAATTGGCCATGTGCGACCACTCCTCTCTCGCTATGCGGCGGTCATTTTACGGTAAATAAAGGTACCCACGCGGCGTGCCAGGAAGTTGAATAGCAACACCACAATAATCAATACCGCCGACGCTCCGGCGGAAACGGCGGACGCGTCGGGCTGAATCCCCTCGGCATTGATCTTCCAGATGTGCACGGCCAAAGTTTCGGCCGGACGCATCGGGCTGAGTGGGCTCTGAATATCAAAGGGATTCCAGTCCGCAAAGTTCAGTGCGGGTGCACTTTGCCCGGCTGTGTAAATCAGAGCGGCGGCTTCACCGAAGACACGCCCCGCACCGAGAATCATCCCCGAGATAATTCCTGGTAGCGCCTCGGGAATGACCACGTGGATCACGGTCTCCCAGCGGGATAGTCCTAGCGACAGCCCGGCCTCACGCTGGCTAAACGCAACCTGTTCCAAGGAATCCTCAATGCTCCGCGTCAGCAACGGTAGGTTGAACATGGTCAACGCGAGCGCGCCACTAATGATTGAGAACCCAAACTTAAACTGAATTACAAACAGCAGAAAACCGAACAACCCCACGACCACAGAGGGTAAACTACTCAAAATTTCGATGGCCGTCCGGACAATTTCAACTATCCGCCCTTTGCCGGCATACTCCGATAGGTAAATGCCCGCACCGAGTGAAATCGGTACCGATATCAGCATCGCCAACACCAACAGGTAGAAGGAGTTGAACAGTTGAATTCCAATCCCCCCGCCGGCCTGGAACGCCTTTGCCGGGCTCGTCAGGAAGTGCCAAGAGATGTGCGGGACCCCGCGCACCAGGATGTAACCCAGTAGTCCCGCCAGGATGAGCACAATGATTCCCGCAATGACGTTGATGACGCCAGTGGCAATTTTGTCCACACGTTTTGCGTTCATTTCAGGGCACCCCGCTTTCCAATCCAGCGAATGACCAGGTTAAAGGCCAACGACATGAGTAATAGTATCAACGCCAATGACCACAGCGCGTTATTCTCCAGGCTGCCCATGACCGTGTTACCAATACCGCTGGTCAAGACGGAGGTCAAGGTGCTGGCTGGACTAATCAAGTCCTTTGGCAACATGGCCGCGTTACCAATCACCATTTGTACCGCTAGGGCTTCACCAAACGCGCGGGCCATCCCGAACACGATCCCGGTCAGAATACCCGGCACCGCAGCCCGTAACACTACGCGCGAAGTTGTCTGCCACCGGGTTGCGCCCAAAGCCGCAGAGGCCGAACGGTAATAGCTTGGTACGGCGTGAATTGCGTCCACGGTCATGGAGGTAACGGTCGGCAAAATCATGATAAACAGCACAAACGTCCCGGCCAGAATACCGAACCCAGTCCCACCAAAGACGTTACGAATGGCCGGCACCACGACGCTCAGGCCAATGAACCCGTACACAACGGATGGGATCCCCACCAAAAGGTCAATGACCGGTTGGAGTATCTTTGCACCCCACTTAGTCGCGATTTCGGTCATAAACAAGGCCGCCCCGATGGCAAAGGGGGTAGCAACAATCGCCGCCAAGAAGGTTACGCCGAAACTACCAATAATCATCGGCAGGGCGCCAACTTCGGGTTTACCGTGGGGTCCGGTGGTACTCGGCGACCAGCTAGTTTTGCTCAAAAAGTCCCAGAGGTTCACCTTGTTTTGGTAGAAAGTCGCTAGCCCTTTAGACGCAACAAAGTAAAAGATTGCCACGACGACCAGGACAATCAGCGCGATGCACGCAAAACTAATCGCCCGACCCCGCTGTTCAATGCGGGCCGCACGCGATTTGCGTAACATGGCTGCGCGAATCTTGTCTTCTTCCATCATGTCCTCCTACTGGCGCGTAACGCGACCGTTAACGTCACGTACAATCTGCATGTCGTTAATAGGGATGTACCCCATCTGCTTCACGAGCGTCTGTTGCACCTGGTCGCTCATAACGTAATCAATGAAACGTTTAGTGAGTCCCTTCGCAGCACCGCGGGTATACATATGCTCGTACGCCCAGATATGCCAACGGTTCGAGTGCACGTTGGCCTCGGTCGGAGCCACCCCGTCAACCTTGACCGTCTTCACGTCTTTGTTTACGTACGAAAAGGCCATGTACGAAATCGCGCCCGGTGTGCTGGCGACAATTTGCCGCACCATCCCGGTGGAATCCTGTTCCTGCGCCGTCATGGTTGGGACGTCCCCCATCACCCAGCGTTCAAAGGTCGCCCGGGTACCGGAACCCTGCGCCCGGTTCACCAGCACGATGGGTAGGTTCTTACCGCCAACCTGCTTCCAGTTGGTCACCTTACCGGCAAAGATGTTACGTAACTGCTGCGTGGTTAGGTTAGTCACGTCCACCTGCTTGTTCACCACGGGGGTGATACCAACCACCGCCACTTTGTGATCCACGAGGGCTTTGCTATTGATGCCCTTCTTCTCGCTGGCAAAGAGGTCGGAGTTACCGATGGAAACTGCGCCTTGCTGAATCTGGGATAGCCCGGTGCCGGACCCACCACCCTGAACGTTCACGAAAACGCCGTAGTGGTCGCTGGCGTACTGCTCGCCGGCCGCTTCCACAAGCGGCTGAAGCGCAGAACTACCCACTACGGTAATTGATTCGCCGCTCCCGCTGGATTTGCAGGCGGTCAAACCAACCAGCATGAGTATTAATACTGTGAATAGGCCTAGCTTCTTCACGGTGCTACCTCCACACATTCTGTCTATTATCAGTGTACTGTTCGTTGGTAAATGCCACAGTCACGTTACTGTAATGGTTGTGTAAATCCTCGTTGCGATTGGGGGGGTTGTGAGTGCCGCCGGTCCGTTTGGCGGTAATCAAGCTCCGGTGCTGGGGTGGTGGTTGGTCGCTGAAAGGGTGAAAGCTTCAGCCTGCTCCGCAGTCTTCCGCTGCCACTCAGAGCCTACGGGCAAAACCCGCCCGCAGTCTCTGAGCTGGTCTCGCCGTACGGCACTTCGTTTCTACGGCGCTGCTATCGCAGCCCCATACAGCGACCAACCACCACCCCCGCACCTCCACTTGATTACCGCCAAGCGGACCTACATGGGGTGCACCCAAACCTAAAATAAATTGGCGTCAGCACAATAACTTTTTTAACATTGACACAATCTGTATATACACATCAATAAAGAACCGTCACCACCAAGCGCCTGAAGCTTCAGTGGTGACGGTTCTAATGTAAAAGGCGGTGTTGCCACCACATAAATTTCTAACGGAAGTTATTACCGCTACAGCTAACAAATAACTAACTACTTAAACTACCCAGTCTGGCTCTGGTGTGTGCGACAACGTTCCCGAAAGGTCAAGTGCCGCCAAACAATTGTATCGACTTTTACTTTGTGGGGGTCGCGTTCGGTAAAGCAACCGTAAACGTGCTACCCACGCCCAGTTGGCTAGCCAAGTGGATGGATCCACCCAAAGCTTCCACCAGTTCGGAGACAATCGCCAGTCCTAAACCAGTACCGCCACTATTCCGTGACCGTGCTTTATCCACACGGTAGAACCGCTCAAAAATCCGTTGCTGTTCGTCGTCGGCGATACCGACACCGGTATCCGAAACCTGTAGCCGAATGCCACCGTTAGTTCGCACGCCGACGATTGATAACGTACCCCCATCTTTATTGTAAAAGACGGCGTTATTGACTAGGTTACGCACAATTTGACTCAACTTGCTCTTGTTAGTTTCCAACGCCAGGTCGGCATCTAGCTCAACATTCACGTGTAATTTCCGGTCGGCAATCGGCTGCTGAATACTATTCAGCGCGTTTTGGACTAGCGGCGCAATCGTGACCTTCTCAATATGGTCGTTGCTTTCACCAACGCGCGACAGCGCCAGCGTATCCTGAATCAACTGGGATAGCCGCTGGGATTCGCTTTGAATGATGTGCAAAAAGTTGTCCAGCGCCTCGGGATCATCTTTAGCCCCCGCCAGTAGTGTTTCCGCAAAGCCGGCGATGGCGGTTACCGGCGTCTTCAACTCGTGGCTCACATTCTGGACAAAGTCGGACTGCATCTGTTCGACTTTGCGCATGAACGTCACGTCGTACAGAATCACCAGCACCTGGAGTTCATCTGGGCCCTTCCGAATGGCCACCGTCGTCGCATCAACGTCAACCGTACCATCCTGAATCTGGATTTCCTCGTGCCGACTTTCACCATCACGCGCCGTGTGTTCAATCATTCTGCTCAAGGCAAAGGTCTGGATATCATCAACGTACGGGTGGCGTTGCCGACTAATTTCGTGGCCCAGCAAAGTCGCCATGGCAGTGTTCACAATGGTTACTTGACGCTGACCGTTAATCAACATGACCCCTTGCGGCAGGTGATCCACTAACTGCACGAACCGTTCCGAACGCACCGTCAGCTTCCGGCGCCAGTGCGTAACGTCACCCTCCAAGCCCTGAATTTGGTAGGCCAGCGGGTAAACTCGTGAGCTCGGTGGCACCAGTAACGGATGGGCGTGGTGGTCATACCGCACGCGGTGGATGTTATCCGCCAACGCGTTAATTTCGGATTTCAAATGCCGGTCGTCCCGGGCGCTCCAGACCAGTAGGAGGGCCACCAACGCCCAGTAAATAACGGCGTAAATGATACCTTGCTTCACGCCAACAGTGCCGACGTTCCAGGCTCGGCCAACAAAACCCCAGTTACCGTCTTTGCCTGAAGAAATGTACACAAACTGCCGCTTACCGTTGAGGTGAATGTACACGTGGCTATGATTGCGCAGGTCATCCCCACTCCGAATACGGTCCTGCACCACCGCCGCAATGTGGGATTTACCGTCCAAATTGACTTCCGTTATCCGCCCCAATTCTTGCTCCTGGTGACCGCCAGCCTTGGCGACCACCGCCATTTGCTGGTAAGTATCGTACTGTTTTTGCGCCAGAATCGTATTTTGCAGGGTGATAAGGGCAAAAAAGCCCGCTATCGCTAGCAGGGCTATCACTATAAAACGTCGACGCGCATGTTTAAGCATTGGGATCCTCCAATTGGTAACCAAAGCCACGGACGGTCTGTAAATATTCCGCGTGCTTAGGGTCACGCTCAATTTTTTCCCGTAAATGACTCACCTGAATGTCCACCATCCGGGTCTCACCAGGGTAATCGTACCCCCACACCCCGTTCAGTAGCACGTCACGGGACAAAATCTTCCCGTGGTGAGTAGCAAAGTATTGCAGTAACTCAAATTCTTTGGGCGTCAGGTGCAGACGTTCACCCCGCATCGTGGCCCGGTGGTTCAACGGCTCAATGGTTAACTCGCCAACTTTCAATACCTTGGCCCCATCGTCCTTGGCGTTACCCACCCGGCGCTCGATGGCCTTGATACGCGCGATGATTTCGCGGGGTGAAAACGGTTTGGTGACGTAATCATCTGCCCCCAGTTCCAAACCAATAATTTTGTCGGCCTCAGAATCCTTGGCGGTCAAAATCATGATGGGCGTGGTCACGTCGGCTTTGCGTAACTCCTTCGTGACGTCAATGCCATCCATTCCGGGTAGCATGAGGTCCAAAATAATAAAATCAAACTCATTATTCAGCGCTAGAGCCACGGCGTCCTGGCCGTCGCCGGTCGAGGTCACCGCGTAGTGCTCGGCCTCGAGGTTGTATTTAAGCAAAGTAACGATTGCTGGTTCGTCGTCCACTACCAGAATTTTCTTCATCATTAATCCTCCGGAAAGGTGATAATGCCCAAAAGGTGCGGCGTGCCCGTGTAAATAGCGGTCTCCACCAGCCGAAATTCGCCGGCCGTATCCTGCACTCGCAGCCGGCAAAAGGTACCCAGATGTTGTGACGCGTTATAAAGTGATGCGGTGTCCGTCACGTCCGCCCCGTTACACTGTAACACGACGTCGCCCGGGACTAAACCCATGCGCGCAGCCGGCGTATCAGCCACCACCCCCACCACGCGGACGCCAGGACGCACCAGCGTGACTTCGGGGTGCGACCGCCGTAGTACCCACAAAGTAACGAGGGCACCCAAGCTCAGCAGCGCGACGCCCAAAATTACTGGTGTCGCCTTAACCACATCGGCGTACACAAACGCAGCGGCTATCACCGTAACGAGCCCCACCACGCCCTCAACCCACGCGGTGCAAACAAGCGCCGGCCGCGACTTTGCCTGTTGGTGGGTAAAACCGAAACCGAGGAATAGCGGCAAGGCCAGTAGGGCAAAGTGGCCCTGGCTGAGTCCCAGACCTAGGTGCGGCCACCACGGCAACGCCGCCAGCCACGTGCCGGGCACCGGCAGTATGAGCGGTAACCACAGTAGCTGACGCACCCGGTACCGCGCCCAAGTCTGCCCGCCACGACTAACCACGCGGGGTGAGGAGACAGGTCGGTGCCCCCGCCAGGCCGTATAGGCGTTGACTAGCAAGGCTAGGCCCACAATCAGTAGCGTGCCGGGGGCCCACTTTGCCGGGGTGCCGCTGGGTAACCCGATTGCCGACCACCATCCATGCGGAATGGCCCAGACAATGGCACCAACCAGCCCTAGATATAGTGGCGAAAATCCGGGCATCACCAGCGCCATGATCAACGCGAGTGCGGCAAAGGTGATGCCAACCGCGGTGGGTATTGTGACGCCGAGTACGATTAACAGGACGGACATCAATATCCCCGGCAACAGGGTCGCCAACCAGTAGTACCCTTCTTCGAGGAGGTCGCGGGTCACCGCCAGCCGCACAGCTGCGCGCTCGTGCTGCAGCCGCCGCCCCGCACGAATGCGGACAACGAGGGCAATCAAGATGGTGCTCACCAAAAATAATAGGTCAAACTGGATCACTCCCACTGCAATGACACCTCCACTTGTTTACTGCAAGTATACCAAACTACACTGGGGGACAGGGCAACGATTCATGACAAAGTGGCGGCTTAATTATACCTAGCGCTGAAATTTATCCTCAATAATCTTTTGCATATAACCAATCAAAAACCGCGACCCAACCGGCCGCGGTTTCATGGATATCACTTTAAACTTTGAGGTAACGACGCATCGACAGCCCGGCCCCGGCGGCACCAATCACAATTCCGATACCGGCAAGTAATAGGTCCAACCAGAACAGGAACGGCATCGTGTTAAAGAACGCGTAACCGTTGGCCGCGACGCTCAGGCCACTGTGGCTCACAACGGCCCCGTAACCCATGTCGACAATGATAATTGGGATAAGCGAGCCGAACAGCCCCGTCCATGCGCCTTCTAGTAGGAAAGGCCAGCGGATGTAGCCGTTAGTCGCCCCGACCAAGCGCATAACCGCAATCTCTTCGCGTCGGGACATAATCGTGATACGGATAGTGTTGCTGATCAGGAATACCGCTACCAGTAACAACAGCACCGTGAAAGCAACGCCCCAGTTGCGCACCTTAGCCGCTACTCTGAACAGCTTGCGGGCCGTATCACCACCATAACTAGCTGATGCCACGTTAGCCAACTTGCGGGCTTTCTTCGTGACCGCCATCGTGCTGGCCGAGTTCTTCGTCTTCAGAATGTAAACGTCGTTCAGTGGGTTATCGTCACCTTTGAACATGTTCCATTCTGAACCGTAACCACTCACAATGGAATTTAACTCGGCATTACGGGAACGGTACGTCACCTTCTGAACGTGCGGAATCTTCTTGAGCTGCTTAGACAATTTGTCCTTGGCGGCCTGCGGGGTCTTCCGCTCAACGTACACGCGGACCCGGACGTCGTTTTCGACCTGACGGCTGACGTGGTTCACGTTAAACAAGACGGCCAGAAAAATACCGACCATGAACAAAGTCACCGTGACGGCCGAGATGGATGCGACGGACATCCAGCCGTTCCGGCGTAGGCTCTTTAAGCTGTCGCGGACGTGCCGCTTAATCACGTTAGTTTTCAACTTCGTAAGCCCCCTCTGCTTCGTCACGAACAATGGCACCACCGGCAATCTCAATTACTCGGTGCTTACGCGAATTAACAATATCCCGGTTATGCGTCGCCATGATGACCGTCGTCCCGGCGCCGTGAACGCGGTCCAGGATATCCATGATTTCTTCACTCGTATCCGGATCCAGGTTCCCGGTCGGCTCGTCAGCGATGACCACCGTGGGCTTGTTCACAATCGCCCGGGCGATGGACACACGTTGCTGTTCACCACCAGACAATTCATTCGGGAAACGCCGAATTTTTTGCTCCAAGCCAACTTGCTTGAGCACATCCAGCACACGGGGCTTGATGTCATCCTCGGGCGTCTCAATAACCTGCATGGCGTACGCAACGTTTTCAAAGACGGTCATCCGGGGCAGCAACTTGAAGTCCTGGAACACGACCCCCATCGACCGGCGGAGCATTGGTACGTCCTGCGGCTTCATCGTGCCAAAGTCAAAGTCGTTAATCGTAATCTGTCCACTGGTTGGTACCAACTGGTGGTACAACATCTTAATCAGGGTCGACTTCCCGGCCCCACTTTGCCCAACGATATAAACAAACTCACCCTGCTGAACCTTTAGGGACAGGTTTTTGACCCCGGTCACGCCGTTGTCATAGGTCTTAGTGACCTTATCAAACACAATCATTTTGCGGAACCTTCCTTCCTCAATCGGGATTCTTCTGTGCTAATTGCCACTGTAAGTACGCGTAGATAAACGGATTCAAGTCGCCGTCCATCACTGCCTGGCCGTTGCCAGTTTCATAATCGGTACGGTGATCCTTCACCATCGTATACGGGTGGAACACGTACGACCGAATTTGCGAACCAAAGGCGGTGTCGAGTTGCACACCACGAATCTCCGCTTCCCGCCGTTCCTGCTCTTCCTGTTCCTTCTGGTAGAGCTTGGCCTTCAACATGTTATAAGCCGTTTCTTTGTTCTGAAACTGTGACCGCTCGGCCTGCGAACTGGTGACCAAGCCGGTAGGAATATGAATTAACCGGACGGCGGAACTGGTTTTGTTAATATGCTGCCCACCGGCCCCGCTACTGCGGAATACTTCCATCTTGATGTCATCCCACCGCAAGTCAACGTAGATGTCCTTATTGAGTTCCGGCATCACGTCAACCGAAGCAAAGCTGGTGTGGCGGCGTGACGCGGAATCAAACGGTGAGATTCGAACCAGCCGGTGTACACCCTTCTCGCCGCGCAGCATTCCGTAGGCGTTGGTACCCTTAATCAGCAAGGTAACGCTCTTTAACCCCGCCTCGTCGCCGGCTAGATAATCCGCCACTTCAACGCTATAGCCGTTTTGATCCGCCCAGCGTTGGTACATCCGCAACAGCATACTGCCCCAATCCTGCGCCTCAGTCCCACCAGCGCCCGGATGGATTTCCAAGATGGCGTTGCTATCATCGTACGGCCCATCCAGCAGCAAGTTCAGCTCGTACTTCTGCATGGCTTCCTGCAGCTGACTCAACTGCTGCTCAGTCTCTGCCTGTAGCTCCGCGTCGGGCTCTTCCTGCAGTAACTCGTACGCAGCCTGGAGGTCATCCACCGCGTCACTCAGACGGTAAAAAGCATCATGCTTGCTCTTCATCACGTTGGTGGCATCAATCACGGCCTGCGCGGACTCCGCGTCGTCCCAAAAGCCGGGCGCGGCCATTTGGGCTTCATTCACACTGATATTTTCGTTCAGCGCATCGAGGTCAAAGCGACCCCCTAAACTGGGCAATCTTTGCGCCCAAATCAGTTAACGCATTACGAATTTGGCTTAATTCCATGTTGATAATCCTCACTCATAACTATTATGTACAAAGTTATGTTGCCAATCAGACGAAGCCTGTGACAACATAACTATTTCCATACTGCCCCTGACACGCGTTCAGCCAGCAAGTCCAAGGACCGGCTGGCTGCAACACGCCACAGAACGTGTGGTTTAACGTTCAATATTTTGACGAATCTGCGCCTTCATGAACAGACGGGTCGTGTTCTCATCAACGGCGCCAACCATCTCTTCGAACATCCGGAACCCTTCTTCCTGGTATTCAACCAGTGGGTTCATCTGCCCATAACCACGCAGGCCGATTGCCTGACGGAGCTGATCCATCGCGTCAATGTGGTCGGGCCACAGAGAATCAACCACGCGCAGGATAACCACCTTTTCAAATTCCAGCATCTGTGCCTTATCGGGAATCTGCTCGGCTTTGTCCTGGTAGTTGGCCTCAACTAGCGACATCAACTTCGCCTTAATTTCATCAGCGGAGTGTCCATCGATATCCTTCTGGGTGAAAGCCTCATCGGGCACCATGTTGGCGTGAACCCAGTCAAGCAAAGCCTCACTGTCCCACTTAGAAGCATCCGTCCCCTGAATGTGGGTGTCCACAATGCGGTTGACGGTCCGTTCAATCATCGCCATCAGCACAGGCTTCAGGGTGGTTGTTTCGTCAATCACCTGTTGCCGCTGCTTGTAGATGACCTCGCGTTGCTCACGCATCACGTCGTCGTACTGCAGAGTCTGCTTACGGGTATCGTAGTTGTTACCTTCAACCCGCTTTTGTGCTGATTCAACCTGACGGCTAACCATCCGGGACTTGATTACCTGGTCGTCATCCGCAACCTGTAACGACTGCAGGACAGCTTTGATCCGGTCCGAACCAAAGCGCTTCATCAGGTCATCCTCAAGGGACAAGTAGAACTGGGTAATCCCCGGGTCACCCTGACGACCAGAACGGCCACGCAGTTGGTTATCAATCCGCCGCGATTCGTGCCGCTCAGTACCCAACACGGCGAGGCCACCCAAAGCCTTCACGCCGGGTCCCAGCTTGATATCCGTACCACGACCAGCCATGTTGGTGGCAATCGTGACGGCACCGCGCTGGCCCGCGTTCATAACAATTTCGGCTTCCTTCAAGTGGTTCTTGGCGTTCAAGACGGTATGCGGAATGTTCATCTGGTCCAACAGGTCACTCAAGCGCTCACTGGATTCGATGGCCACAGTACCAACCAACACGGGCTGGCCCTTCTTGTGGCGGCGCTCAATATCCGCAGCAACGGCACTGAACTTACTATCTAATGACGGGTATAACACGTCCGCTTCGTCCAAACGAATAACGGGCTTGTTGGTCGGGATGGTAATAACCAACATGTTGTAAATTTCGCGGAATTCCTCGGCTTCGGTCTTCGCCGTACCAGTCATCCCGGACAGCTTGGTGTACATCCGGAACAGGTTTTGGTACGTGATGTTGGCCATGGTCTGGTTTTCATCCTGAATTTCCACGCCTTCTTTGGCCTCAATTGCCTGGTGCAGGCCATCAGAGAAACGCCGACCCTCCATGGCACGACCGGTAAAGGAATCAACAATCAAAACCTCACCGTCTTTGACCATGTAATCAATGTCGCGCTGCATGATGAAGTTGGCGCGCAACGCCTGGTCCAAGTGGTGGGTCAGGGCCGTGTTTTCGGTGTCGTAAAGGTTATCCAAACCGAAGTGTGATTCGGCCTTAATAATCCCGGACTCCGTCAACCCAATGGTCTTGGTTGACCAGTCAATTTTGAAATCTTCAGTTTCTTTGAGTGTCTTCACAAAGGCGTCTGCGCGGACGTACAGGCCGGTCGACTTAGTGGCACCACCGGAAATAATCAGTGGCGTCCGGGCTTCATCAATCAGGATTGAATCCACTTCATCGACAACGGCAAAGTTTAACCCGCGTTGAACCATCTGTTCCTTGTAGGCCACCATGTTATCACGGAGGTAGTCGAAACCGAGTTCACTGTTGGTTGAGTACGTGATGTCGGAGTTGTAAGCCTCACGCTTCTCTTCGGGGGACTTGTCGCTCAGGTTCAGGCCAACGGACAGGCCCAACCAGTTGTACAGTTCACCCATTTCGGTGGCGTCACGTTCACTCAGGTATTCGTTGACCGTGATAACGTGCACACCCAACCCAGAGAGGGCGTTGAGGTACACCGGCATCGTGGCAGTCAGCGTCTTACCTTCACCGGTTTTCATTTCGGCAATGTTACCCTCATGCAGGGTAATACCACCAATGATTTGCACGCGGTAAGGGTACAGTCCCAGAACCCGACGCGCACCTTCACGGGCAACCGCAAAGGCCTCCGGCAAAATATCATCCAGGGTTTCCCCTTTAGCTAGGCGCTCCTTAAATGCGGGCGTCTTAGCTTGAATTTCCTCATCGGACAGCTTGGCAAATTCATCAGCGTAGCTCATGACTTGGTCGGCAATCTTGCCGATTCTTTTCACTTCACGGGCATCACTTTCAACCCATTTACGAATCATATTTGGCATTAGTAAATCCTCTCCCACACTAGAAGTGCGTACAGCATCTTGCTAATTGTAACATTGATACCATTGCATTTGTACTAATGGAAGGTAACATTTTTGTAACGTGCGTATCCACTGGCATGGTTGTGCAAGCAAAGTGGCGGTGGGGTTGCGGCTTACGTGCCCTGCGCCGTGATTGCTACGGTAGTGGTCGGCGGCAGCGTAGGCCGGGCTGGTGAGTTACGGCTTTCGTGGGCACTCCGCGGTAATCCACTGCTAGGGCGAAACCTCCAACTCGCTAAGTGCATGCGAGTTGGAGGTGCGATTCTGAGCCTGCCCGGAAACCCGCCGGCCGGT
>NZ_BCVS01000059.1:0-15027 GCF_001591865.1 Lacticaseibacillus pantheris DSM 15945 = JCM 12539 = NBRC 106106 | reverse complement strand
GTGGTTACCATGGAGTACCCCACGAAAGCCGCAGCTCCCCGGCCCGGCCGACGCTGCCGCCAACCACAAACATTAGAGCAGTGTTGACAAATAGTAAGGAGGGGCGTAAGATAACAACATTCGCTACCTCAAGACCATTCCGTACCACATGAATGGAGGTAATAATATGCAGTATCGTTTACAACTAGACACGAAGACGCAAGAATTTATTGCGATTGACCGGCACGACAGTCACAGGGTCGGCCGGGGTCAGACAGTTGAACAAGCTATTGCAGCCATGAAGCGGTAACGCGCAATGACTGATGATTGTCTGTTCAAGTTCAGTACCCAAAAAATAAATTTGATTGCTAAACGAATGCCGGTGTCCACCAAACAACTTGGCGGCGCACCCACGCATATAGACCAGAGGGTCAGTAGTCCCGGATGAGCATCCCGTTGTGGAAGCGCGTCCGGGACTATTTATTTGCCTTTGTGCCTTAACGGTCCCATGCATGATGATCCGATTGTTGCTCCTTTGCACTTGGACGACTATACTTAAAACAACATAAAAATTCATGTGGATGAATAATCTGCGTGTATGTCTGGGAGATAAATTAAAATGGCGGATTACCAAACGGAAGCATTAGCGTTGTTGCAGCAGATCATGGCCGTACCCACGGTGGGGACGGACGAGTCACTCGTTGCTGATATCATTGAGGATTACCTTGCACCTTTGCTTAAGGCTGGCGTCCTGACCACCAGCCGGGTCAACTTTGCACCCCATCGGGACAACCTGATTGTGCGTTACGGGGATGGTGACGCCCACCTGCTCGGCCTGACCGGTCACATGGACGTGGTGACCGCTGGCGATGAAACCCAGTGGGCTCACGCACCGTTTGCCGGGACCGTGGTTGATGGGCGGCTGTACGGACGGGGGGCAACCGACATGAAGGCTGGCCTGGCCGCAATGGTGGTGGCCCTCAAGCGGCGCGCCATGGAAGAACCCCATCCCGCGCATCCGGTGGTATTATTTGCGACCGTCGGCGAAGAGGTGGATAACTACGGTGCACGGCAGTTGGCCGCGGCCGGTTACGCGGACCACTTGGACGCGTTGCTCGTGGGCGAACCGACTGGTGCGGTCATTAAACCCGCTCAGCGCGGCATTATCGACTATACAGTAACGGCGAAGGGCAAAGCTGCGCATTCATCTCAGCCTGAATTGGGCGCAAACGCGATTGATGGACTGGTTGCGTTCCATCAGGCCGTCGGTGCCGCGGTGGCACCGCTACTCGCGCACTCCGACCCGTTGCTGGGCCACCCTACACACAGCATTACTTTGATTCAGGGTGGTGCGCAGGTGAACATTATCCCTGAAGCTGCCAGCCTGCGCGGAAACATACGGACCATTCCGGCCGCCGGTAATGAGCAGTTTAAAGCGGCGCTTGAGGCAGCCGTGCACGCGGTGGATATCCCTGGCGTCGACTTGTCGCTCAGTGTAGATTCGACTTTGGTCCCAGTGGGTACGCCTGCCGATAACGTATTGGTGCAGGCGCTACAGGCTGCCCGGACCGCAAACGGCCTGGAAGCAGCCAGCGTGACGGGCGATACCGGCATTACCGATGCTGCCCTCATGTGCCGCCCGGGCACGGCTTTGGCAATCTACGGCCCTGGTAACGATACCTCGCACCAGACGGACGAATTTGTGGAGCTGACTGACTTCAACGAGGCGTTGGCAGTTTACGGTAGCTTATTAGCAAATTGGTAAAATGTTCCACACTTGGCGGGCCGCTGTTGTGAACCATAATTCGCTTAATGTTAGCGGTTGAGTTGGGAAACATTACGGGTGGAGCTGCCCACGCCGCCCGGGATTGATGATATGCTGTTAGCATGACTTTAATAGAAGGATGAATACTAATGACAAAAACTGCTTATATTGCTTCAAGCTGGTTCAATCCAGAACAGACCGCCCACATGAATGCCGGTGTGGCTGCCATTAAGGCGAACCCAACGGTGGACATGGAGAACAGCTACCTGCCGTTGTCCCACCAGTACAAGAACCTGGACACGATGGAGCACCCAGAACTGCTCTCCGACAGTGAGTGGCAAATGGCGACCTTCAATGGTGACGTGCAGGGCATCAACAACACCGACTTGGTGATTGCGATGTACGATCCCCAGCTGAAGAACAGTGATCCCGGTGTTCTGTGGGAAGTGGGCTACGCTTACGGTATTCGCAAGCCCGTAATCCTGGTGTTGCCAGACGATAACGAGACGCCGGTGAACCTGATGCCCGCCATTGGGGTGACCGCCGTCATCAAGATGGCCGACCTGGCAAGCTATAACTTTAACTTCCCGAACTACGAAGTGTACCAGGGCAAGGCATTTTAATGTGAATTGAACGATACTAACGTTCACCGCTAATAAACAGTGGTGGACGTTTTTTAGTGGCGGGATGACGCATTCGACTATATTGGGGGGCCAAAAAAATTTCCCGGAAGTTTTCGTGCCTAGTGACTGGGACACTTATATTTGCTATAATAATTCGTCCGTGGGAAAGCGCTTGCGACCTCACTAAAACGTCATCTGCTGTTGTGAGTGGAAGTAAATTCAGTGACTTTGGGGGGACAGATATGAGCAAAAATCACGACGTTACCAATATACTGACAGTACTAATGCTTGCGCTTGTCAGCGGTTGGTGTATCCATGCTAATGCGGTTGGAGTTAACGAAGCATTCCAGTCTGCAAAATCGATTGCGAATCTTTCTGCACGGGGACCAGTCTCTGCGGAGGACATCGCGGGCACGCGCAACAAAGTTGATACTATTGGATTGTGGAATTCGACGGGGCCAGTACGCCGTCAATCTGTGCGGGCACGGGGGCAATTACTGATAGCCGAACAGAATAACCAATTGCGTGGGTTTGTCATTGATATTGTGCATTTTAATCAAGTGCCGTTATCGGCTGGACGTTATGCGGTGGCTATTCGTCAGTGGCACTACTTGGCCGTGGCCCAACAATCACGGTTACAGATGGCTATGTCACTGAATCAGCTGCACCTTCAGCAAACGGCTCTAAACAAGTTGAGAAGGTTGTTTTCTGACCAAGATTACCTGCAACGTGCACGCAGGGTGACGTTAGCGGATTGGCAAGCCGCCAAGCGCAGCATCAAGAATATTCATAGTGCAAAATTTTTGCACTTCTATAATCAAAGGTTGCCGTCTGCGCGGGCATGGATTAATACGGAGACATCCCCATCACGCAGTTAGTGAGAGGATATTCTCCTCAGCAATAACTATGTGGTCGTACTGGCGTTTGTCCTGCAAAATTCACGGCGTGTTTCCCGGATCAAGTGGAAACGCGCCGCCTTTGTCGGTTAAAAACCGCCGGCGCCCTGTGGTACAATTGTTTCAATCTAATTCTACATACACAATGAGGAGGAACAATCAATGGACGTAGTAGTAACGGTGATGGGGCAGGACCGTGTGGGTATCGTTGCCGCCGTGGCGCAGACGTTAGCCGATCACCACGTGAACATCGTGGACATGACGCAGACCATTTTGCACGGTAGTTTCACTATGATGATGGGGGCAAAGTTGCCGGCAGATGCTGACTTTGCGACCGTCAAGCAGGCGGTACAGGCCACCGGTGAGCAACTGGGTATGACTATTCAGATGCAACGGCACGAAATTTTTGACGCGATGCACGAAGTTTAGGGGGACACCATGGATAGTAAGCAAGTTACTGAAACCATCGCGATGATTCGTGAGGAGAACCTGGATATTCGGACCATCACGATGGGGATCTCACTGTTGGACTGTATTCGCGGCGACTTTGACACCACGGCCCAGGCCGTTTACGACAAGATTGTGGCGCAGGCTAAGGACCTGGTGCCCGTTGCGGATCAAATCGAAGAGGAATTTGGTCTGCCCATCGTGAACAAGCGGGTGTCCGTGACGCCCGTTGCGTTGCTGGCTGGTGGCGATACCAGCTACGACTTTGTAAAAATTGCCCAGGCCATGGATCAGGCGGCCAAAGACTTGGGGATTGACCTGATTGGTGGCTACTCTGCGCTGGTGCAAAACGGCATGACACCGGCTGACCGTGCGCTAATTGCCAGCATTCCGGACGCCCTGCACCAGACGGAGAGGGTCTGCTCCTCCGTCAACATTGGGAGCACCAAGTCGGGGATGAACATGGATGCTGTTAAGTTGATGGGCGAGATTGTGCAGCAGGTTGCGACCCCAAAGCCGCAAGACGCCATGAAACTGGTTGTGTTCTGCAACGCCGTAGAGGACAATCCGTTCATGGCCGGCGCATTCTGGGGTGTTAGCGAAGGCGACGTCGCCATCAACACTGGTGTTTCGGGTCCCGGTGTGGTGCAACGTGCTATTGCGGCCATTCAGGACGCACCCTTTGAGGAGTTGTGCGAGACGGTCAAGAAGACCGCGTTCAAAGTTTCCCGTATGGGCCAGTTTGTGGGCAAAGTGGCGGCGGAACGGCTGAACGTGCCGTTCAATATTGTTGACTTGTCCTTAGCCCCAACCCCCGCCCCGGGTGATTCCGTGGCCGAAATTTTGGAAACGATGGGGTTGTCGCACGTGGGAAGTTACGGTACCACGGCCGCGCTAGCCCTCCTGAACGACGCCGTCAAGAAGGGTGGCATCATGGCCGCCGAGCGCGTTGGGGGACTGTCCGGCGCCTTCATTCCGGTGAGTGAGGACGCGAACATGATTGCGGCGGCCTCTGCCGGGCAGATTGGCTTGGAAAAGCTGGAGGCGATGACCGCGGTGTGCTCTGTCGGACTAGACATGGTGGCGGTGCCGGGGAAGACGCCGGCTACCACCATCGCGGGGATGATTGCTGACGAGGCCGCTATCGGGATGATTAACAACAAGACGACGGCCGTCCGTGTGATTCCAGTACCCGGCAAGGACGTCGGGGACGTCGTCGAGTTTGGTGGTATCTTTGGCCGTGCGCCAATTATGGCGGTTAACGATGGCGACAGTAGCCAGTTCGTCAACCGTGGGGGGCACATTCCGGCCCCAATTCACTCGTTCAAAAACTAATGTTGTCCGGTAAGACAGCGGTGTATTGCGCTGTGGATTACCGGGATAACCAATATTGTTAATTCAAAAATGCTAGCAATCACCGTCGTTAATAGTGCGGGCTGCTAGCATTTTATTGTGGTCAAAGTAACAATAACTGCGAAATCACCTAACTGGGGGTGAGGGCATGTTTGTCGCTTTGGATGCTAGGGACGAGCGGATACAGATAGAGACGCACGAGCAGGCGGTGAGGTTACGCACCGCGGGGACGCCATACCGTTGTCCGGCGTGTCGGGAAGAATTAATCATTCGCAACGGCCGGGTATTACCCGCTCACTTTGCGCACCGCTCTGGATCGGATTGTGTTGTGGGCGAACCTGAGAGTCGGGACCACTTGTTGGGTAAGCATTTGTTAGCCGAGTGGGCCCGCGCGGCTGGCTGGCAGGTCGACTTTGAAGTGTATTTTAGTGGTATCAAGCAACGTGCCGACCTGGTCTTGCGGCGGCCTGGAACGGTGCACGCGCTGGAATTTCAGTGTGCGCCGCTCAGTGGGCAACGGTTAGCAGAGCGTACGGCGGGGTACGCACAGGTGGGCGTGACAGTCCAGTGGTTGCTGGGGCCGCGCTACTTTGCGGACCACCCGACCGCAGTGCAGGGCAAGTTTGAAACGTGGGGCCCCGAACGCGGGCGGGAACTACGGTTTGTGGATCCCCGGCGGCGGCGCATGTGGGCGTGGTGGGGGATTACGGGCACGGGGATGCAGGTGGAGGAGTTGGCACCGTACCCGAGGCCAGCGGTGTGGCGCCCCCGGGGAGTATCGTTGGCGCAGGAGGCGTCACGGGTTGTTCAGGCGCTAGCGTACAGGGATAAAGCCGCGGTGGCAGTGCAGTCGATGTGCTATGAACGCGGCGTTAACCTTGGTGGATGCCCGGTGGTGGTGCATCGGTGCCTGACTGCGGTGGCGGGGTTGACGGACAAGGAGTGGCTGGTACGCGTAAGGTGGCTGCTCAGGTTCTGGAGGGAGCGGGTATGGTCGGTGACGGCATCGAAGCAGTGGTGGTGCGATTACGTGGAGCCGGCGCGGGTGCCATTGTTGGGCCAGCGAAGTGTAGCGGAAGTGGCGGCGACGGCGTGGTTAGATGTACTGATCGGGGAAGGATACCTCGTTCGAGAGGGGAATACGCTACGGTGGATTCGTTGGCCGCGATGGTATGCGGACGTTGACCGCAAGTTAGGGGCAATTAATCGAGGGGAGTATTGATGGTGGTGGTTATAACAATCGCAGTTGCTCCAACTGATTGGTGTAACTGGTAATCCGGAATGTAGTTGTATTTTTAGCCAGACTTTGACCGTTGGCGATACTTTGTATACTCAGATTCATAGGTATGTATACAAACCAACTACTACTTAATATCTACAAGTGCATGGTCGAGTATCCGGTATGAAATGGGATACAACCGGTATGTAATGACGCTACAAAATAATGGGTGGTAGGCGGAACGGGTGGTAATCTAAACGACCAGTTTATTTAGCCATGTTGGGGGAGTAAGTGCAGAATGAGTAAGTAGGTAGTGTAGCGAGTGAATCGCGAATTAACGGGTGCCGGCAAAGTGGTGGTGGGGTGGAGGCGTCGTGTCCGTAGACGTGGTTGCTGCGACCCCGGGAGCGCCGTAGGAACGAAGTGACGTACGGCTTCAGAAACCGTGGAAGACCGGTACTGTCTGGAGCGTGCGGGTGTAGCGAGCCACGGCGGAGGGCACGTAAGCCGCAACCCCACCACCACTTTGCCGGCACCCTTAAGTGCGGGCTTCCCGCCCGTAACCACTTATGCTCTGCTTTCACCCGGCCTGCTACACTCTCTGTGTTACAATATGGTGTATTCATTTCCTAGGGAGGCAACCGGTATGGCACGTGATTGGGATAAGTTTTTAATGCCTTATGAACAGGCGGTCGCAGAGCTCAAGATTAAGTTACGGGGTATGCGGAAACAGTTTCAACAAAGCAACGCGCACACACCCATTGAGTTTGTGACGGCACGCGTGAAGACGGTTGATTCCATCGTTGAAAAACAGGCCCGCCGGCACATTAAGGACGACGTACTAGAAACCGATATGCAGGATATTGCCGGCTTTCGGATCATGTGCCAATTCGTTGAGGATATCTACACGGTCGTTGACCTCCTGCACAAGCGGACCGACATGACCATCGTGGAAGAACGCGATTACGTCACTAACGTCAAACCGTCCGGTTACCGTTCGTACCACATTATTATCGAGTACCCCGTGCAGATGGTTGACGGTGAGAAAAAGATTTTGGCTGAGGTGCAAATTCGCACCATGTCCATGAACTTTTGGGCGACGATTGAGCACTCATTGAACTACAAGTACGGCGGCGAATTCCCCGACGACATTAAGGAACGGCTGAAGCGTGCGGCGGAGGCTAGTTTCCTCTTGGATAAAGAAATGTCCGAGATTCGTGAGGAAATCCAGGAAGCCCAGCAGCTGTTTTCGTACGGCAAGGGCCAGGAACTACCATCAGCAAGGAATGACAATCTGACCAACAATTCACCACATGAGGGGGAATAGCCGTGCGCGTTTGGGTTTTTCATAATTCAGGTTCGAAGAGCATGGACGCCGCACACGCGTTGTCCAAAAAATTGCAGGCGGCCGGCTTCCAAGTGAGTCCGGCCCGGCCCGAAGTGGTAATTACCGTGGGTGGTGACGGCACGCTACTATCCGCCTTTCACCGCTATAATGCGTCGCTGGATTCCATCCGCTTTGTCGGTGTGCATACCGGGCACCTGGGTTTTTACACGGACTGGCGCGACTACGAGCTGGACGAGCTGGTTGCCGCCCTCAAAGCCGACACGGGACAACGCGTCGGTTACCCGCTGTTGGACGTCAAGGTGACCTACGCCGATGACTCAACCGGGCATTACGTCGCCCTCAACGAAGCGACCCTCAAGCGGGTGACCGGCACCATGAAGACCGACGTGCTGATTAGCGACAACTTCTTTGAAAGTTTTCGTGGCGACGGTTTGTGTATCTCCACTCCGACCGGTTCGACCGGCTACGCTAAGTCGGCCGGGGGTGCCGTGCTGCACCCCCGACTAGAGGCGCTACAAATGACGGAAATTGCGTCCATCAATAACCGGGTGTACCGGACGCTGTCCTCACCCATCATCATCGCTCCCGACGAGTGGGTGACTTTGAAACCAGTCCCGGGGATTAACTACACGATGACGGTGGACCAATTTAGTATGTCGGACCGGCCGGTGAAGGCCATTACGTACCGGATTGCGTCTGACCGAATCTACTTTGCCAAGTATAAGCACATGCACTTCTGGGACCGTGTAGAGGATGCATTTATTGGGGCCAAAAAGTAATGGATTTTAAGTGGGATTACCAAGGGCCGCGGCAAAGCCTGCAAAAGTTTCTGCGGCAAGAAGGGTTTAGCCTGACCCTGATGAGCAAAATGAAGTATCACGGTGGGATGGTATTTGTGAACCACCGCCAACGAAATACTACGTACCAAATTCGCCGCGGGGACGCGGTGTTTTTGCGTCTGCCTCCGGAGCATCCGGCCGACAGCGTGGTTGCGACACCGGGCCCGATCGACGTGGTGTTTGAAGATCGGGACCTGCTGATTGTGAACAAGCCTGCGGGCACCGCTTCGATTCCTGCAGCCAACCGCCAACCGGACTCCATGGCCAACTTTGTGAAGTACTACCTGCAGACCACCGGCGCAGAAAGTACAGCGGTGCACGTGGTCACGCGCCTGGACCGGGACACTAGCGGTCTGATGATCTTTGCCAAGCATAGCATGGCGCATTCACTGCTGGATCGGCAGTTGCATAGCCCCAGCATGCGGAAGGAGTACCTCGCGATTAGCGGTGGGGATGAACCGCTGGCCGCCCACGGGTGGATGATTATGCGCCTCGGCGTGTCCGACGAGTTCTACATGCGGAGGGCAGTCACGCCAGCAGGTAAAAAGTCGGTCACTGAATATTGGACGCTGGCTCAATCCGGTCGGTTCGCGCTGAGCCGCGTGTTGCTACACACGGGGCGTACCCACCAAATTCGGGTCCACTTTGCGGCCATCAACCGTCCGCTGGTGGGGGATGAACTGTACGGTGGGGTTGCGGGTGTCGGCCGACAAGCGCTGCACTGCGCCGCCCTGACTTTGCGGCACCCGTATACAGGGGTCACGCTGCGGTTGACGGCGCCCATGCCGGCAGATATGCGGTCCTTCGCGCAGGCACACGCATTGATGTAACGCAAAGAAGCTGTCAACACTGACCCATGACTGGGTAGGGTGTTGACAGCTTCTTTGTGTTAGCACATTTAGTCTTGCATGACGTACCGAATCGTGGTGCCAATGGTGAATGTTGGCCGCGCGGTGGGTACTAGGTATACCGCGTTGCCCAGACGGTCCTCGCTGGGAACAGGTTGGAACATCAACGTTGCGTGGCCAATCTGTTGCAGGTTGGCGTTGGTCAAGCTACCAACCTCGGACACGCGGAACTTGATGTCGTTGATAAAAATGTGGTCGCCATGATGTAGCGCCAACTGTTTTTGCTGACTGGGTTCATCGAATTGCTGAATAACCGATACGTCAGCTAATTCGGGCGTGGCGTCCTTGCCAAACAGAATTACCAGTGGGTCGGTTTGACTAATTGCGTGGGGCCCGATTGCCGTAACTGTTGCCGTTATTTCCATAGTTGTACCATCCTCACTGTCTGAAATTACTTCCATCATACCATTATTTGCAGGTTAATTTCACAATTTGGCGAATACGCTTTCTTTTTCGGGTATACTGGTAGGCAAAGGGGGAATCACCATGCAAGAAACTGTGTATCTCGGTGGGTACACCCGTAGTACCGGACAGGGTATTTACCGTGCGATACTTGATACTACCAAACAACAACTAACTACGCCCACACCGTTGGTCACAACGGTGGACGGGCCCACATACCTCGCGGTGAACGGCGATAAGATGTACGCCGTGGCTGCCGGTGATGGCACCGGTGGTGTGGCTGCGATTGACCTTGCGGGGACACCCCACGTGATTAATTCGGTGCTGTTACCAGGCACCTCACCAGCGTACGTTGCGGTTGATGCGGAACGGCGCCTCGTGTATGCGGCCAACTACCACATGGGGCGGATTGACGTCTTTGTCATTCGTGATGACGGTGGTCTGGCCTTAGCCAGCAGCAATCAGTGCACCGGCTCCGGCCCGCGACCGGAACAAGAGGAGTCACACGTGCATTATACGGACCTCACCCCGGATCGGCGGTTAGTGGTTTGTGATTTGGGTGCTGACACCGTAACCACTTACGATGTTGACGTTGCGGGGCAAATTCGTCCCGTCGCGACCTTTGCCACCGCCGCGGGCTTTGGCCCACGGCACATCGTCTTCCACCCAACTTTGCCGGTGGCGTACTTGCTCGGCGAACTCGCCAGCGAGCTGCAGGTGTTGGATTACGACGCGGCGGCCGGTACCTTTGCTGCCCGCGAGCGCCTGTCAACGTTACCACCGGATTGGCACGGTCAGAATGGTGCCGCCGCGGTACGGATTAGTCAGGACGGCCGATTCCTGTACACGAGTAATCGTGGACACAACAGTATCACTGTTTGGGCCATTGATGCGGGCGGCGACGTGACGCCGGTGCAGCATATCACTACGGCCGGTGAATTTCCGCGCGATATCAATATCGATCCTAGCGGGGACTTTGTGGTTGCAGTTAACCAGAACACCAATAACGCGACGGTATATCGCCGTGATAATACGACTGGTTTGTTGACCATTGTGCAACAGGATATTGTTGCGCCCGAAGCCGTAAACGTGACGTTTGCTTAATATTTAAATGTTGTATCCTCTGGTATACTGGAGACATTGTGTATACATAGGGAGGGTACTATTCACCATGATTGATATTTTTAAGGCCATTATCATTGGGATTGTCGAAGGGCTAACCGAATTTCTGCCGATTAGTTCGACTGGCCATATTGACCTCGTCCAATCATTGATCCACATGGGACAGTCACAGCAATTTAAGGACATGTTCAACTACGTGATTCAATTAGGGGCCATTATGGCGGTGGTCATCTTGTACTTCAACAAGCTGAACCCGCTGGCACCCAGCAAGGAACCTGCGGAAAAACGGTCCACGTGGTTGTTATGGGCCAAAGTCATTGTGGCCGTATTGCCGAGCGTTTTGATCGGTTTACCGCTGAACGACTTTATGGACGAGCACCTGCAGACGCCGCCAGTGATTGCGACGACTTTGATCCTATACGGGATTCTGTTCATCGTCATTGAGCGCTGGAATGACAAGCGTAAGCCCGTCATTAACTCTCTGGCTGATGTTTCGTTCCAGTTAGCGCTCTGCATCGGGCTTTTCCAGGCGCTGTCGATTGTTCCGGGTACTAGCCGGAGCGGTGCCACTATCCTTGGTGCCATCATCCTGGGGACTTCACGTTACGTTGCAACTGAGTTCTCGTTCTTCCTGGCCATCCCCACTATGTTCGGGGTTTCAATCCTGAAATTAGGTAAGTTCTTCATGCAGGGTAACTCGTTTACTGGGGAACAGTTTGCGGTCCTGGCAGTGGGATTCATCGTATCTTGGGTTGTGGCTTGGTTAACCATCAAGTGGTTGCTACGGTTTGTACAGGGACACGACTTCCAGGGCTTCGGTTGGTACCGAATTGCACTGGGGATTGTGGTCATTTTAGTGATGGTGTTGTAACAAACGGGCTGTTTGTATACGGCCCGTGCAGTGTATGTTGTCAAATTATCCGGAGCGGGGTTCAACGTCGTTCCGGGCAAATGAGGAGAACTGAGTATGCTGAATGAAATTGCCGTTGAAAACTTTACCCTCGTACCCGCCGCAATGCAGGCGGGTGCACAACGAATTGAATTAACCGGAAATTTGCCCTCTGGCGGTTTAACCCCAAGCAAAGGGGTGATGGCCGAAACGCTGAAGTACTGCCACGAGCACAACATGACGGTGGTGGCCATGAACCGTCCGCGCGGTGGCGATTACTACTTTAACGATATTGAGTTAAAGATGATGGAAGCCGACATGTTTGAAATGCAGGCGCTAGGAGTTGATGCGGTCATCTTTGGGGTATTAACCCGGGATAACCATATTGATGAAGATGCCATGACAAACCTGATTGCGGCCGCTGGCGGTATGGATTTGGTTTGCAACTTGGCGTTTGACTGGATTCCGCGGGCGGATCAACACGCCGCTTTGGACTGGTTGGTTGAGCATGGCTTCCGCCGGATTTTGACCCATGGTGGTTTGCTCGACACTAACGTTGTGGATAACATTCCGGTGTTGCAAGAAACAGCACAGTGGGCCGGCGACAAGATTGAGTTGCTGCCCGGTGGCGGTGTCAATGATAGTAACAAGGAGCAGGTTACCCAGGCAATGGGTGTGAACCAAGCGCACGGGACGCACCTGCTTGGCGAACTGGTACCAGCAGTACCCGTTAATGAACGGCCACTTTAATGTAAGCTAAGCTGACATTTGCCCATGAAGTTGGATGCTCGTCAAGAACAAATGTTAGTATTACTAACATAAAACGATATTTTTCGCGCTACGGTGAAGCTTGCCGTAGCGCTTTTTTATGTAGTCTGGTTGCTGTGTTCTATACCAATTGGTGCTCGCGTGAACGTGATTACGTAAATTCCGTGATAACATGCCGTTATAGATAGAACAGGGGGTGAAGACCAGTGGATGCAGCCGGAACGGCGTTCGTTTTATTAGCAAGTGTGTTGGTGTGGTTTATGACGCCAGGATTGGCCTTCTTTTACGGCGGGATGGTGTCCAAGGCTAACGTGGTCAACACCATGTTGTCCGTTTTCTACATTACGGGTATTGCCATCCTTTTGTGGGTCTTCTGCGGCTATGAGCTCTCCTTTGGTGGGGACCTCGGTGGCGTTATCGGTCGGATTCGTGGGGTGTTCCTCAATGGCGTTAATTTAGGTCATATCCTCGAAAACGGTTTGCCGACTGGCGTGTACGTCCTGTTTCAAATGATGTTTGCCATCATTACTCCGGCATTGTTCGTTGGTGCGGTGGTTGGGCGCATGCACTTTAAGTTTCTGACGTGGTTTATTGTGTGTTGGTCACTGTTGGTGTACTACCCGCTAGTGCACATGGTTTGGGGTCCGGACGGTCTATTAGGGCGACTGGGCGTGCTCGACTTTGCTGGTGGTACGGTCATCCATATTAACGCGGGCGTTACGGCGTTGGTGCTGTCTGCCTTTCTTGGTCGGCGGCGAGTAGTTCGTTCGACGCCGTACAACCGGCCGTGGGTTCTGTTGGGTACCGCCATTTTATGGATTGGGTGGTATGGATTTAATGCCGGTTCTGCCCTTGGTGTGAACCACGCCGCAATTACGGCGGCTTTGACGACTAGTGTGGCCGCCGCAAGTGCGTTGGTGGGGTGGATGGTACTCGACGTTTACCGCACGGGCAAATCGACGTTAATCGGGGTTTGCACCGGCGCACTTTGCGGCCTGGTGGGCATCACCCCCGCAGCGGGGTACGTTACGTGCGCGGGTGCGGCTGCCATTGGTTTGTTGGCCACGTTGACCAGCTACTGCTTCGTGCAGTTTGTGAAGCCGCGGCTGGGTGTTGACGATACCCTGGACGCCTTTGGTTGCCACGGAGTCAGTGGCATTGTTGGCAGTATACTGACGGGGGTCTTCGCCAGCAAAGACGTGGCGCCAACTATTGCACGCGGTGGGCTACTATATGGTGGTGGTTTGCACCTGTTGGTGATCCAAATCCTGGGCACATTGCTCACGGTGGTACTTGTGGCCGGCGTCGTGGCGATTATTACCGTACTGTTGCGTCGAATGGTGCCCATGCGTGTGGGCAGGCGTGAGGAACAAATTGGTCTGGATATTGGGGAGCATGGGGAGACGGCGGACTACACCGTCGAGCCAGTTGGAGATCCTAGCGAGGTGCTAGATTATCCCGATGAATTTACCGGCCAACTGGGTGGGTTTAAGCACTTACCGCGGTAAGCGGGGGGATTATGGTGTAGGCAAAGGAGGATGTAGCGTGTGGGAAATTGGGTGTCGGCAGCTTTGGCAACCATCCTCTGCATAAAAAATCCCCACCGCTTAACGGTGGGGACGGGACTATCATCAGGATGGTAATTGCTACCAACTCGCCTTGCGGACGCCAGGCAGTTGGCCTTCATGGGCCAGGCGGCGGAAGTTGAGGCGGGACATACCGAACCGCCGCATGTATGCGTGCGGCCGACCATCAATCAGGTCGCGGTTGTGTAGCCGGACGGGCGATGCGTCGCGTGGTAGTGCGGCAAGGGCAGCGTAATCGTGGTTACGCTTCAGCTCAGCACGCTGTGCGGCGTACTTGGCGACCGTGGCTGCTTGGCGTTGGGCCTTCATAATCTTGGATTTCTTAGCCATAATCAATTCCTTTCTGCGCAATGAGCGCTAATCATTTTTAACGTTCCATCATTCGCTTTAACAAGCATAATTATACGCTTTCTACTAACAAAAAGAAAGTACATTGGGCTAAAAATGGTTGCGGTAAAAATGTAATCTTGTTGTTACAAACGGGGACAACTTGCAAAGCAGCTGGTAACCCGCGTAGCACGGGGTTACGCGAGTTACAGCTGGGCTCTATTTGGGTTGCATTTACAACGAGCCAGTGATATAGTTTCTGCAAGGCTGATTAATCTCCGACTTTTATCAGGTGCGTGGTTGCCGGTTTGATAAAAGTTTGCGACTAAAGTCCACTAGCGTACCGTCTCGCCGTGCTGAGCACCGAGGTGGTCCGCTTTTTTTATGGTCGCGATTGGCTGGTCGTACTGGTGCGGGAGTCTAGCCGGTGGGGTGCCGTGGGGGTACTGCGACTTCGGGGACCACTCCACGGTGACTGCTGCGGTGGCTGGTCGTACTGGTGTGGTGGTTCCGGTTGAGCGGCTGGTCCCCGCGACCGGGGCTGTGAACCTCACAC
>NZ_BCVS01000058.1:0-15707 GCF_001591865.1 Lacticaseibacillus pantheris DSM 15945 = JCM 12539 = NBRC 106106 | reverse complement strand
CAGCTCGTTTTAATGCGCACAGGTAACGGAGGAGCGGGGTAGCATTGACCTGCAATGCAAGACCTAGTCCGCACTTGGCCTTTTGGTGCTAGTAGCTTATACGTCGCTTTCTGGCCTGCGTAGCTCGTATCAATATTGAGAAGTAACAAGGATAGTACGTCATCTCCGCTATTCATTCCGTAGCCCCCAAATTAGCACGCGCCACAGACAAAACCACCTTCCGCGCTATATTTGCCGCCACTATTCAGCCCGTAATTTGGTCACCCATGAACAGCGACAACCCTTTTAGTTAAGCTGGATGTTTAGTATAATGAGAAACAGCATTGAAGGAGGCAACTAATGGTCGCGATAGAGTTTACGCGTGAGTTACATAGTCGTTTCGGAATCGATTTTAATAACGTCGATTTGCTTGAGGAGGCGTTTACGCACTCAAGTTACGCGAACGAACACCGGGAATTAGGGGTGCACAATAACGAGCGGTTGGAATTCCTCGGCGATGCCGTCTTGGAATTAACCGTGTCGGAGTACCTGTTTAAGAAATATCCTCACGTCCCAGAGGGTAAGTTGACGCGGATGCGGGCTGCTGCGGTTCAAACACGTAGCTTTGCCAGCTTTTCTCGTGAGGCGCATTTTGACCAGTATATTCGCCTCGGTAACGGTGAGGAGAACGCTGGGGCCCGTCACCGCGACACCCTCTTGGAAGACTTGTTTGAGGCCTTTTGTGGTGCACTTTTCCTGGACCAGGGTCGGCAAGCGGTGATTCGCTTTTGTGAGCAAGTTATTTGGCCACACATTGATGCTGGGGAATTTGAGGATACCCGGGATTTTAAAACTAAACTTCAGGAACGTTTACAGCAGGGTGGCGATGTGAACATCGAGTACGAGCTGCTGTCAGAACAAGAAGAAGACAATAATCAGCGTGTTTTCACCGTGTCCGTCACCGCTGACGGTCGGGAGCTGGGTCGGGGTACCGGCACCAGTAAAAAGCACGCGGAACAAGATGCGGCCCACCGCGCACTGAGTGATTTAGCGTAGGGTCGCAACACGAGGAGTGGCTGGATGTACCTGCAGGAACTTACGATAAATGGCTTTAAGTCATTTGCGGATAAAACCCAAATTAAATTTGATCCCGGGCTAACAGGGGTTGTTGGCCCCAATGGTAGCGGTAAAAGCAACATTACGGAAGCAATTCGTTGGGTGCTGGGTGAGCAAAGCGCCAAGAGCTTGCGCGGCGAGCGCATGGGCGACGTCATCTTTGCCGGCACCGATACTCGGCCACCGTTGAATCGTGCCGAAGTGACGATGGTTTTCAACAATGATGACGGCTACTTGGATCAACAACCGACGCAGGTTAGCGTAACGCGGCGGTTGTTTCGGAACGGTGACAGTGAATTTTTACTGAACAACAAACAGGTACGGCTCAAGGATATCGTGACCTTGTTCATGGATAGTGGACTGGGTCGCGATTCCTTTGCGTTCATTTCACAAGGACGAGTTGAGGCAATTTTCAACAGCAAACCGGAGGATCGTCGCGGTATTTTTGAAGAGGCGGCCGGGGTGCTGAAGTATAAGCAGCAGAAGGCCAAGGCGCAGGCACAGCTAGACGAGACGGACGATAACCTGGACCGGGTCCACGACATTGTGCACGAGTTGTCGGTGCGGTTGGAGCCCCTAGCCGAGCAAAGTTCCATGGCGCGTGAGTACCAGCGTCAGTCGGCGGAATACGCAACTTTGCACCAACAATTGCTTGCCCGTCAGGTACACGATATGGTTGGGCAGCAACAAGCTACCGAGCGGGCCGCACACGCGACCAAGCAGCGGATCGAGGAGCTGAACGATAAGATTGCTGGTTTGGAGGCCGAGTCTGACCGCCGCACCCAGGCCGCAACGGCACTTGATCAGCAGCTGGCTCAGGTCAACGATGAGTTACTTGCCAAGTCGATGAAGCAGCAAAGCCTGAACGGTGAAGAAAACGTTAGTAGCGAGCGTGTGCAAAACGCCGCGTCAACCCTTGCCGATCTGCGTGACCGGTTGGAGCGAGCTGAACACGACCGTGATGATGCGCACGCCCACCTGGCGACCATTAAGGCGGAACGGTCCGAACTGACCAATACCATTAAAGATTTACGGACACAAATTCGCGCCGCGGAACAGCAGGCCAGCACGCCGGCACAGTTGAACGAGCAGTTGGAAACAGCGCAGCAAGAGTATATTGACACGTTGCAGCAACAGGCCAACAACCGTAATGCGGTATCTGCGTTGAGCAAAGAAGCACAGCTGGCCGATAGCCAGCAAGCAGCCACGCGTAGCCGGTTGGCGGAGATTCAGGCCCAGCTGGACAAGTTGACCGCTCAACAGAAGGACGTGCAGCAACAAATCGATGCCGCCCAGAAAGCTCAGGATGAGGCCACCACCAAAGTCCGTGATGCTGAGGCCGCTGTGAATCAGGGGCAGGCCGAGTACCAGCAGCTGAACCAACAATTGATGGACCACAGCCGGGCTTATACGCAGGCCAACGCGCGTTATAAAACGCTCAAGGAATTGAACGATGATTACGCTGGCTTCTATTCGGGTGTCCGGACGGTGTTGAAGAACAAAGACGGGCTCCCCGGTGTGGTGGGTGCAGTTGCGGAGTTACTAAAAATTCCCGAACGGTATCAAGTTGCCTTTGATCAGGCCATTGGTGGTAGCCTGCAAGCCATCGTTACGGCTGACCAGACCGCGGCTAAGCGCGCAATTAGCTTCTTAAAGCAACGGCGCGCCGGACGGGCCACGTTCCTTCCCGCTGACATTATCCGTCCCCGGGAATTACCGCAGAGCATTCGCCAGCAGTTGACCGGACAAAAAGGCTTTATTGGCGTTGGTATTGATCTGGTCGGCTTTGACCAGGGGCTGGCCAACGTGATGGGCAGCCTGATTGGTACTTTGGTCGTGGTTGACAACCTCGATAATGCGGTGCCGATTGCGAATAGCCTGCACCACCGTTACCGTTTGGTTACGCTGGACGGCGATATTTTGAACGCTGGTGGGTCCATGTCCGGGGGGGCACAGCACAAGGGCAGCACCTCACCTTTGGCCCGGAACCAGGAAGCACAGCGATTGAGCACGCAGTTGGGCGCCATGACCGCCAAGTTAGATCAAGAACGTGCGGAACTGGCCCAACTCGAAGAGCGGATCACTGCCGCCAACAGTACACTTCGGGAGTACAGCAACCGCCTGACGGAGCTGCGCGACCAAACCCACACGACGCGGTCGTCGGGGCAATTGGTCGCCCAGCAGATTGGGCAGTTGGAACAACAAGCGGCTGCGCTCAAGGTCAACCTTCCTCAGGGAGAGGATGATATGGAGCAGCGGCAGGCTGACCTCACCAAGCAAGGCGAGGCCATCCAGCAAAAGTTGGACGACCTGCAGCGCAACATGACTGACCTCCGTGCCGCCTTGGCGGACCAAAGTAGCCAAGCAGCGGACCACCAGGAGCGGTTAACGCAATTGCGCACCGACCTAGCGGTTAAGCAGGAGGCGGCCAAGACGGCCACGGCACAGATTGATCAGTGGCAAGAAAGTGAGACTGCGGCGGTTGATCAGCGCAACCAGCTTGCGCAGCGGATTGCCACGATTGAGAAAACCGCGACCGAAACCGCGCAGGAGAAGGAAGAACGCAGTGCCACTTTGGCCCAATTAGGGCAGGACATTGCTGCGCTCCAGGCGCAACAGGAGCGCTTAAACGCCGATAAGGCCACGGCTCGGACCGAACTCAGTCGGGTCTCCGCCAGCATCACCACGGCGTACACTGAGCGCCAAGAGGTTATGGCGACCAGTGAAACTCAGTCGGTGCAGCTAAACCGGCTCAAAATGAACCTGGATGCAGCGCTAACGACCCTGAGTGAGGAGTACCAGACGTCCTATGAAGCGGCGATTGCCGCCGTGCCGGACGACGCGGTGCCTATTCCCGAACTGCAAAGTCAGATTAAGTTGTTGAAGCGTGGTTTGGACGAGTTGGGGCCGGTTAACCTGAGCGCCATTGACGAGTACCAGGAGGTTAAGGAGCGCTACGATTTCCTGACCGCGCAGCAAAATGACCTCGAAGACGCGAAGGCCCAGCTACTAAACACGATGGGCGAACTGGACAAAGAGGTGCAGGATCGTTTTGAGGAAGTCTTTACGGCCACCAGCTCGGCTTTCACGGAAATTTTCCCCCAGATGTTTGGCGGGGGTCACGCGGAGCTGCAGCTGACGGATCCAGAGAACTTACTGACCACGGGAATCGAAATTATCGCGCAGCCGCCTGGGAAAAACCACACCCGTCTATCACTACTGTCTGGTGGGGAACGGGCGTTAACAGCAATTACATTGTTGTTTGCAATTATCAAAGTTCGGCCGGTGCCGTTCTCAGTACTGGATGAGGTTGAGGCCAGCCTGGACGAAGCCAACGTCGACCGCTTTGGTGATTTCCTGAAGCATTATTCCAGTAACACGCAGTTCATTGTCATTACCCATCGCCGTGGTACGATGGCGGCAGCCGATATCCTGTACGGGGTGACCATGCAGGAATCTGGCGTGTCCCGAATGGTGTCGGTGAGCCTGGACGATGCGGCTACGGTTGTTAGTGACGGCGAGCCGGGCTAGTTGATACCCGGAGACGCCGGAATGGTGCACCGTCGTTGAAGCTGATGCAGAACGTAAATGCATGATTAAAGGGGTGTATTGAATGGGATTATTTGACCGGATCAAGGCGGCCTTTTCTGGTAAGGAAGAGGAGCCCGAAACTGCCAAGTACGACGAGGCGTTGACTAAGAGTCGGCAAAGTTTTGGTGACCGACTGAATGCCTTATTTGCTAACTTTCGTACCGTTGATGAGAATTTTTTTGACGACCTTGAGGACACTTTGATTGAGGCCGATGTGGGTTTTGACACCGCGGTTCGACTGACTGATGAGTTGCGCGAAGAGGTCAAGTTACAAAACGCCCGGGATCCGCAACTGGTCGCGCAGGTTATCGTGCAGAAGCTCGTCGACTTGTATGATGAAGCCGGCGTGGACGAGGATAACAGCCTTCACTTTGCACCCGAGGGTAGCGGGCCAACCGTGTTCCTGTTCGTAGGGGTCAACGGGGCCGGTAAGACGACGACCATTGGTAAGCTAGCCAACCGCCTCCATCAGCAGGGCAAATCAGTCTTGCTGGCGGCGGGGGACACCTTCCGCGCGGGGGCGATTGAACAGCTGCAAGTCTGGGGTGAACGTGACGACGTACCGGTTGTTGCGGGCCCGGCTGGTGGTGACCCCTCGGCGGTGGTCTACGACGCCGTGCGCAAAGCGAAAGACGAAAACTTTGACGTGCTGATTGTGGACACGGCCGGACGTTTGCAGAACAAGGTCAACCTGATGACGGAGTTGGCCAAAATGAAGCGGGTCATTCAACGCGAGTTACCGGATGCTCCCCAGGAAGTGTTGCTGGTGGTAGACGCCACGACGGGACAGAACGCTTTGTCGCAGGCGAAGGAGTTCAATAAAACCACTGACATGACCGGGATTGTGTTGACAAAACTTGATGGTTCAGGCAAAGGGGGCATCGTGCTCGCCGTGCGTAACGAGCTCCACGTGCCAGTTAAGCTCGTCGGTCTTGGCGAAGGCATGGATGACCTGTCCGATTTTGACCCGACTAAGTTTGTGTACGGTCTATTCAAAGGCCTGATTGACGCCCCGCCGGCTGATGAGACGGTTGATGACAATCAGGAAGATGCAGACGAAAATAAGTGAGGTAGTACGAATGAGTTGGCGGGATCAGTTTGCGCCGAAGTTAGTTGAACTAGTCGACCAGGTGGACGCACAAATCGCACCACGGTTGGCTGCCATTGATGAACAAATTATTGAAAATCAGGCCAAGGTGTTGCGGAGTTTCCGGGAACACCACGTAGCTGAAAGCTACTTAACCGGGTCGACCGGTTACGGGCATAGTGATGAGGGCCGTGACGTGCTGGAAAGTATCTATGCCGACGTCCTGGGTGGTGAAGATGCTATTGTCCGCCCACAAATTGTTTCGGGTACACACGCAATTGGCGTCTCGCTCTTAGGGTTGGTACGGCCTGGTGACGAGATTGTGTACATCACTGGCAAGCCGTACGATACCCTGCAGGAGGTTCTGGGGATGGCCGGTAACGGCGTGGGGTCGCCCAAAGAGTATGGCATTGGGGTTGACTATGTTGACCTCCTGCCTAGCGGTGAAGCGGATATTCCGGCCATTCAGAAGCGGATTACACCCAAAACGACCGTAGTGGCGATTCAACGGTCCCGCGGGTACGCTACCCGCGCGTCGTTTACGGTGGCCAAAATCAAAGCAATGATTGATGCGGTGCGCGCGGTGGCACCCGACATAACCGTCTTTGTTGATAACGCGTACGGCGAATTTTCGGAAACTGTGGAACCCCTCCAGGTGGGTGCTAACTTGATGGCGGGATCGCTCTTCAAGAACGCCGGTGGTGGCATGGCTAAAACTGGTGGGTATATCGTTGGTGACGCTGACCTAGTGGAGAAAGTCAGCTATCGGTTCACCGTGCCTGGTCTGGGTGCGGCGGAAGGTGCAACGGTGTCGGCACTGCCGGATATGTATCAAGGTTTCTTTATCGCGCCCCAAACTACGGGTAACGCAATCAAAGGGGCCATCTTTGAGGCGGCGTTGTTTGCGGCCTTGGGGATGAGTGTCAGTCCAACGTGGGATGCGCCACGCACCGATATCGTGCAGACGGTCAACTTTGGTAATCGCGAGGACATGATCCGGTTTGCGCAGGCAATTCAGGCCAACTCGCCGGTGGACTCGTTTGTCACGCCAATTCCGGAACGGATGGCGGGCTACGAGGATGAGGTGATTATGGCCGGTGGGTCGTTTGTGCAGGGCGCAACGATTGAGTTTTCTGGTGACGGGCCGATTCGACCGCCGTACACCATTTACTTGCAGGGTGGATTGACGTACGCCCACGTGAAGTTGGCGACTATTGGTGCGGCGCAAAGTACCTACTTTGATGAACACTAGGCTTGAGATAGTAATAGCGGAGTCCTTTTACAGGGCTCCGCTATTTGTTTTGATGTTTGGTGCCTTTGTTCGGCGGCTCCGGTTGAGCGGGGCCATTGCCACGAACCCAGCTAGTTGGAACCAACGATTATGTGACGGCAATTTACGAAGTTTAGGGAAAACGTGGTTGGTGTCTGGGGCGCCCCACGTAAGCCGCAGCTCATCGGTCCGACCAACGCTGCCGTCAACCACCACCGTAGCAATCACGGCTTAGGGCACGTAAACTCCCACCCACGTGTTCGCACCACAAACTTAACGCTAGACAAACGCAGTGAGGATACGCTGGACGTTACGCAGCATCCGGCTGGATTCAGGCACCCGTTTGTGGGCCAGGATGAAGTCTAACGTGCCGAGGGCGACGGACGCAAACAGACTGGCCTGTATTTCGAGGTCCTCTTGATCAGGCGTGCTATCCGCAAAGTACTGGCGGTAGCGGTGCTCGATTTGTCGCTGTAGCCGGTCCCGAAAGTCCAGCGGGTCACCCCGGAGCGTCATCAGCGCGGTGAGGAGATCAATGCGCTCTGCAACGTAGGTACTCATGATGTCGCTGACTACTCGTAATACCTGTTCCTGGTCGTGGCGAGGATCAGCGGCAATGCGTAAGCGTTCAGATACAGCCCGGTCAAATCCGGTAATGGCCTCGCTGGCTAAACGTTCAGCCAGGTCAAACTTATCGGTGTAATGGCGGTAAAAAGTCTGGCGATTAATCAAAGCGGTGGCTGCAATTTGGGTAACGGTTAAGGTATCAAAGCCTGAACGGTTGACTAATTTAACAAAGGCAGCTTGAATTAGTCTGTTAGTGCGTTGGGTTCGTAAATCGGTCATGAAGACGACCTCCTTTGTGTTGTTGCCTGACAAGACCACGGACAATCTGTCGCAAAAAAAGCGCGGTAACGTCGGGCGTTTGGCTACAATTACAATTAAAGTGTAACATAAGCTCATAATTACTCTTGTATTGTCGCATAAAGCGACGAAAATACCAAAAATCAGGGTTGCCTAAGTTCTCCAGATGTATTAATGTTTATCCGTTGGTAGGCGTAGTAATACTTGCCGCTGCGCCGATGAATCGCCCAAACGGGGCACTCAATTCTAAGCCAATAGAAAAGAGGGAACCATTTTGAAAAATGAATCCAAAGAACGTCAGCACAAGAAGACTAGTGAGAGTCGCGTTCACTTTGCCACTGAGACTAGTGGTGCGCAAAAGAGCCTAGCCGAGGTTAATGGTTCCGTCAGTGTACCGATGGACGGGGGTTACTGGAAGACCCTTCTAGCTTATCTCGGACCTGGCGCTTTAGTTGCCGTTGGTTATATGGACCCAGGTAACTGGATTACGTCCATTGCCGGTGGTGCTAGTTACAAGTACACGCTACTGACCGTAATCTTGATTTCCAGTTTGATTGCCATGTTGCTACAGGCCATGGCGGCACGGCTGGGCATCGTTACCGGTAAGGATTTGGCCCAGATGACCCGTGAACGGACGTCCAAAGGCATGGGAATATTCCTGTGGATTGTGACGGAGTTGGCCATCATGGCAACGGACATGGCTGAAATTATCGGTTCTGGTATTGCCATCAAGCTGCTGTTTAATATTCCGCTGATTGTGGGTATTGCCATCACGTCGCTGGATGTCTTGATTCTGCTGTTACTGATGAAGCTCGGTTTCCGGAAGATTGAAGCAATCGTTGCCACCCTGGTGGCGGTTATCCTGTTCGTCTTCCTTTATGAAGTTTTGCTATCACAGCCAAGCATTGGCGGAATTCTGCGCGGGTTCATCCCGGATCCTGACATCGTCACGCATTCCTCAATGCTCTACCTATCATTGGGGATTGTCGGCGCAACCGTAATGCCGCATAACCTGTACCTAGGTTCGTCAATTTCGCAAACCCGTGAGATTGACCGCTCGAATGAAGCGCACGTTGCGAAGTCCATCCGTTTCACGGTGGCGGATTCAAATATTCAGCTGACCGTGGCCTTCGTCGTTAACTGTTTGCTGCTGATTCTGGGTGCGGCTTTGTTCTACGGCACTAACAGTGACCTGGGCCGGTTCGTGGACTTGTTCCACGCACTGAACGATTCGCAAATTGTTGGCGCGATTGCCAGCCCAGTACTCAGTATGTTGTTCGCGGTTGCCCTGCTGTCTTCTGGGCAAAGCTCGACTATTACTGGGACGCTGTCCGGTCAGATTATCATGGAAGGCTTCATTCACCTGAAGATGCCACTGTGGGCACAACGCCTGCTGACCCGGTTGCTTTCCATTACGCCAGTGCTGATTTTCGCCTTCATCTACCACGGTAATGAGGCTAAGATCGAAGGACTGCTAACCATTTCCCAGGTTTTCCTGAGTATTGCGCTACCATTCGCCATCGTGCCGCTGGTACTGTTTACGAGTGACAAGAAGATCATGGGGAAGTTTGCTAACAAGGCTTGGGTCAAGTACACTGCATGGTTTATCGCCATCGTGTTGACCATCCTGAACCTCTGGTTGATTGTTTCAACCCTACAAGAAGTATTTTAAGCGCTGAATAACATCAAAAAAGTTCCGACTGAGAATCGAATCAGTCGGAACTTTTTTAATGCTTGCAGATAAAACCGTGCCGCTAATTCCGAACGACGTGAACCACGGGTGTGCCATCAGCGGCCACCGTGACGCCCTGAATCTCTGGCGTGAAGCCCGGAAATTGTGCAACGGCTCCGTAAAGCGTGTCAAAATAGTCAACGGCCGCCTGCGTCCAGGCTTCTCCAGGAACAACGACGAAGATTCCGGGAGGGTAGGGTAATGCACCTTCAACTGCGATACGCCCAACTGCATTACGCAAAGGAATGGTGTCAAAGTTGCCCCGCATAAACGCCGCGTCTGCAGTGGCCGCGGTCATCGGTGCCGACCGTTCATTGCTGTTTTGGAATAGGGTGGCTTGTTGCTCGGCGAGGTGGTTGTCGTTGAAGTAGTCTGACAATGTTTGTGCCAGCTCCCGAAGCGTCATGCCCAGGTAACGACCACCAGTTTCGGCGACTAACTGTGGGAGAACGTCCGCAACGGTCCGGTCGGCGAAGTAGTCTGCCTCGAACTGTCGTAGTACTGATAACAGTTGTTGCCAATCATGCCGATCACTACCGGGTGTCACCAGGAACAGCACGGAATTCGGGTCGGCCTTTTCCGGTACGATGTTGTGGTCGAGGAGGTAGCGGTCGAGGACCCACCCGGACACACCGCGGTCATGGCCGTTAGGCAGTACCACCGTCACTTTGCCGGCATCTAGGTAAGCCTGACCAGGACGAAGTTTGTTCATGCCGTGCCACTCATCATCGGGATGAAGCGCCCAAACGTCGGGGTCTGTGACCGCCTGCTGGTCCGGAACCTGAAGCATTGAAGGCGCATTGAGGGCGCGGAATAGCTGCGTATCAGTGAGGTCGCGGCGGAATTGTTGAGCGTCGGCGATTGCTCGTTGCCAGGCAGCTTGTCCGTGTGCGCTCTCGTTGAGCGCCACGTTGACCGCAAGTGAGGCGTAGACGGGGTACGAGTAACTGGTAGTAACGTGTTTTAAGTACGCGTGGTTAAACTGAGCGTGACTGATATACCGGTCTTGGCCCTTGATGTGCGCGTCCTTTTTGTGAATTTGTGACGTTTGTGCCAGACCAGATTGCTGCTTATGCACGGACTGGGTGACGAAAATTCCGGGATCGTCTGGCCCAAGATCCAGCTGCAGCGGGTCAGTTGGCCGCATGGCCGGGATGAATGGCTCGTAGCCACCCCAGGCCGCGTCAAAGGCAATGTAGTCGCATAGGGGACCGAATTGATCTAGCAGCATGCGCACGTTGGGTACGATGCCGTCGAAGGTTTCCAGCTCCAGAACTGCCAACCGGAATGGACGTGGGGCGTCCGCCTTTGCTGGCGCAACTTTGCGTACCGCCTCGCGGAGGCTATCCGTCGTCACGGTGCTCAAATCGACTGGGCCAATCAGTCCCTGGCTAGTCCGGAGCGTGTCGAGGTAGACTGGCGTGGCGCCATTCAGCACCAACGCGCCGTTATAAAACGACTTATGGTTGTTCCGGTCAAAGAGCACCAGATCGCCGGGCTGCAAAGCCGCGCTGGCCACAATGTTATTGCTGCCCGTCGTTCCGTTGGTTACGAAGTACGTTTTGTCCGCATGGAATAGTTTGGCGGCGGCCTGCTCAGCGGCTAGTGGGGTGCCGCCGTGGGTCAGCATGTCGCCGAGGGCCGTGACCACGTCGCTAGTGTCGCTGGCAAAGAAGGTATCGCCGTACGCCTGGTGGAACAGGTAACCTGCCGGAGCGAGGTCATCGTAATGGCCGGCATGATGTCCGGGTGTAGCAAAGGTGGTGGGGTTGGCGTGACTAAAGTCGAGCAGATCCCGTAAAAAAGCGGGGATTTCCTTGGCCTCGTAGTCGTTTATAGCGTCGGTGATGTCGGCTGGGGTTAACGCGTCCGCATTGGCAATGGGGATGACCCGCAGCTGACCGGAATCCATCGTGGCAGGGTCGCCCAAGACAAAGGTGGGGATGGGTAACGCGGTACTGCGTAATTGACGCCACGCGTTGGTGTCGTCGGCCGTGATGACGGCGGCACCAATTGCTCCTGGCACCAGGGCATCGAGGTCGACCCCGTCAATTTGTGGGGCCATTTTGCCGGCCGCAGAGGTAATTGCAACGTTGAGATACATAAAATAATCAGGACCTTTCAGAAAATATGTACTGTCGTAACTTGTTCGTGTATAATAATTCGGTTATCGTACGCTTAGTTTTAGGTGTCATCCACGATAATGAGTTTGACTAGTAATGATGAACTCAGTACAACCACTAGAATACATATTTAGGTGAATTAAGTGAATACAAGTTACGGATATTTCCGAAATAAACCGCCGTGTTTGCGAATGTCATTGTGTTGGTCGGCATTTTAAGAATACGAGGTTATATTATTATGCAAGATGCACCCATGTTAGGGCAGCCACGTCAAAAGTATATGGCGTGGCCCGTGCTCGGACTGTTAGTTTTTGTTACCGTAATTGGGTTTGAAAACATTCTCTACCCGTTCCAAAACCAGGGGCTCTCCGTCATCTTTTCCTGGATTTTTCTGTTGTTGGCGTACATCGTGCCGTACGCGCTCATCTCGGCGCAAATCGGGACCACGTTTACCCAGGATGGGGGCGGTTTAGCCACCTGGGTGCGCCACACTTCCGGCGATACGCTCGGTTACGTGGTCAGTTGGATGTACTGGTCCAGCACGTTACCATACCTCATTGATGTATCAAATTCGGTCATTGTCGCAATTTCATGGTTGTGGTTGGGTAACAACAAGTTGGACAAACACATGTCCACATTGTGGTTCGGCATTTTCACCTTCCTGGTCATCCTGATTTTCATTATTTTGGAAAACGTCTTTAGCCGCTCCATGGAGGTCATGTCGCTGATTGGTGGGGCCGCCATGTTCTTGATGGCCGTGCTCTTTGTCGTGCTGGCCGCAGCGGGGATTGCGAAGGGTTACCATCCAGCTAGCAACCTGTTCGACCTGAGTGCGTACAAGCCCCATTTTTCCACGCATTATTTTTCGACGACGGGTCTACTGATCTTCGCGACTTCAGGTGCTGAACTTGGTGCCACGTACATTCAGCAGGTGCGCAACCCCAAGAAGGAGTTTCCTAAAGCCATGTGGATTCTTGCCATCATGACGGGTTTCCTCATTATCTTTGGTTCCCTGGCGTTGGGCGTGTACTTCGACGCGAACCATCTGCCTAACGACCTGAAAATGAACGGCTCGTATTACGCCTTTCATTATTTAGGCCAACAATGGGGCGTCGGTAACCTGTTCATGTACATGTTCGCCGGCACGCAACTGGTGTTTATGCTCGCACAGTTGGCTGTGCTTATTGATGCCGCTAGCCGGGTGCTATCAGCTGACACCGCCGCACGGTTCATGCCGCAGTGGCTACTGAAGAAAAACCGTCAGGGTCGGCCCATCCACTCGTACGTATTTACCGCTAGTCTGTGTTTATTCTTGTTGTTGTTGAGTAGTACGTTGCCCAACATCAACACGATTTTCAACTGGCTGTTGAACCTGAACGGCATCGTGTCACCGTACAAAACCTGCTGGGTGTTCTTCGCCTTCCTGGCATTGCGGGCTCAGTCGGATAAGTTCCGGTCTGGCTATACGTTTATTAAGAACAAAGCTGGCGCGATGGTCGTGGGCGGGTGGTGCTTACTCTTCACCTTTGTTTGTGCCACGATGGGCTTCATGCCGCAGGAAGCGGCGTGGGGGACCCATGCGTTTAACCACCAATTACTAATGAATGGGGTTTCCGTCCTTGTACTCTTTGGCTTAGGCTTTGTTATGCCCATGATTGCCCGTTATGAGGCGAAAAAGCACGGGACCGTGTTGATCCATTAATAATCAAATTGACCGCGTGACTAGTTTAAACTGGTGGCGCGGTTTTTAAACGCTAAAATTACGCCCCGCGACCGATGTGCATGTCGAGGCTAATTGGTATCGTCGTGTGGTCTGATTGCGGAGTGAGTCATGCGCGTCAGGAATGTGTCGGGACATTCTTGCTTGCAAGTCGCGGTCACCGTCGGTAGAATTGTATAAGTACAAAAAGGGGCTGAGATAATGGAGCTAGCTAAAACTAACCGGATGAACAGTCTGTTTGATTTCTACCACGGGTTGTTGACGGCCAAGCAGCAAGAATACTTGGAACTGTACTACGGTGACGACTACTCCCTCGGCGAAATTGCGGAGGAGTTTGGTGTGAGTCGGCAGGCAGTTTACGACAATATCCGGCGCAGCGCGTCCGCTTTGGAAGAATACGAGCGGCAATTGCACATGCTCGCTGATTTTGAGGCGCAGAACGCGGCGGTTGACGCTTTGGGTCAGTACTTGCGCAGCCACTATAATGATGATCATGAACTTAAACAACTGTTAGCACGGGTTGAACACCGTGTCGCGGAAGAATAAAAGGGGATTAATATGGCTTTTGAAGGGTTAACGGAGCGATTACAAAACGCCTTTAGCAAGTTACGCCGCAAGGGCAAGGTTTCTGAAAGTGACGTGCGTGATGCCATGCGCGAAATTCGGCTAGCCTTACTAGAAGCCGACGTTAACTTTAAGGTTGTTAAGGACTTTGTCAAAGAAGTCCGCGAAAAGGCGATCGGCAGTGAGGTGCTCGATAGCCTGACGCCCGCTCAACAAATTGTCAAAATTGTTAACGATGAATTAGTTAAAACGATGGGGGCCGAAGCGGTACCCCTCAACAAAGCACCGCATATTCCGACCGTCATCATGATGGCCGGGCTACAAGGGGCCGGGAAAACGACCACGGTCGGTAAGTTGGCTAAGTACCTGCAGGAAAATGAGCACGCGCGTCCATTGCTGATTGCCGCCGACGTTTACCGTCCTGCCGCCATTAAGCAGTTACAGGTGGTTGGTGAGTCTGTGGGCGCGCCCGTCTTTGAGATGGGTACCGATACGGATCCACGGGAGATTGTGCGTCAGGGGATGGCCCAGGCGGCCGCTAACCACAACGATTACGTGCTGATTGATACGGCTGGGCGCTTGCAAATTGACGCCAAGCTGATGCAAGAACTGCAAGACATTAAGGAAATAGCGCACCCCAACGAAATTTTGCTGACGGTGGACGCCATGACCGGTCAGGCCGCGGTCGATGTTGCCCAGGGATTTAACGAACAACTGGATATTACCGGGGTCGTACTGACCAAGTTGGATGGCGATACCCGTGGTGGGGCAGCACTGTCGATTCGTTCCGTAACCGGTAAGCCAATTAAGTTCATCGGGCAGGGCGAAAAGATGGACGCGTTGGACGTCTTCTACCCCGACCGCATGGCTAACCGGATCCTCGGCATGGGCGATATGCTGACGCTGATTGACAAAGCGCAGAAGAACTTTGACGAGCAGCAAGCGGCCGAGGTGGCGGAAAAGATTCAGGCCAACACCTTTGATTTCAATGACTTTATTGATCAAATGGACCAGGTTCAGTCCATGGGTGGCATCGAGGACATCATGAAGATGATTCCGGGAATGGCTAACAATCCGCAACTTAAAAATATGCACGTGGACCCCAAAGACATGGACCACATGAAGGCCATTGTGTACTCAATGACCGAAAAGGAACGGACGAACCCCGAATTGTTGAACCCTTCACGTCGCCGGCGGATTGCTGCTGGTTCGGGACGCCCGGTCCTGGAAGTTAACCGGATGATTAAGCAATTTAAGCAAGCCCGCGACATGATGAACAAGATGAGTAAGGGCAACATGGGCGGCATGGAACAGATGATGGGCGGCGGTATCCGCGGGCGCATCGGAAAGATGGCCATGAACTCTATGGTGAAGAAGCAAAAGAAGCGTAAGCAGAAGCGGTTGAAGATCAAGCACCGGAAGTCATAGGCGGCATTGGGGACGAGGGCAAGATTAGGCGGGGGTACGGCTGCTAATCCCCAAAGGCCAGGCGTATTAACATTAAGTAGAAGGAGAATGTGGCTTTGTTCCTTGCGTTACTCGTGCGTATGAAAACGAGCTACGCAAGGCAGAAAGCGACGCATAAGATACTAGCAGCAAAAGGCAAGGAACTTCGATATTCACTTTGGTTGTTGATGAGACTACGCTTTCTCGGTACTCGT
>NZ_BCVS01000057.1:0-15741 GCF_001591865.1 Lacticaseibacillus pantheris DSM 15945 = JCM 12539 = NBRC 106106 | reverse complement strand
CGAACTAACAGTCCTTTTAGCTATCTCCACTAATCCGTTTATTCTCCTTCAATAAAGACCAACTCCTAGATGGAAGCAAATTTTCCTTGCGTCATTTACCGCCAAGCATAGAGCACCTGCTTTTCCGTCGTTTGGCTAGACAAGAACCATAGCCTGACTAATAGCAAAATATTGCTACTTGATCATTTTGTTTTACTCAACAAGGAGCTATCTGCCTTTAGACCAGTATCAATAATGTATTGTGTTACTGCCTCCGTAATTTTCTGACCTGTCTTCGCCTGCATCCAAAGCCAATCTCCCCACTGGTTTACCTCTAACAGATACCATTTATTGTCAGTTATCAATAAATCAATTGCTCCATAATTGAGCCCAAGCTTTGCCATAAGCCCACTCAGTTTTGATTTAATTGATGTATCCAGGTCTGTTGGAACTACCTCAATGTCACCAACACCATCCAAATGCCAGTCTGGATTTTGAATATCATGATACCGACCACAAAAGAATATCCCGTTAATATAGAAAACTCTAATCTCACTCGCGTTTGAAATTTTTCTTTGGAAGGTGGTAGGAACCACTGCGATCTCACTATCTAATATTTTTTTGTGCTTATCTATTAAGAAGCCGTATGCATTATTAAGCTCGTCACGTGGATATTCCACAAAGTGATGATGAACAGCCTTAACAAATGCCAAACTATTACGATCCAAAAACTTACCTACACCAACAGGAGAATTAGTAATAACAGTTTGCGGTACATCAATATTATCCTGAGCGGCGACCATCAACTGCACCGGCTTTGTAGCTAAGTCCTCTGACTCCGGGTCATTAAACCAACGAACATCAGGGAGCGAACGTAACGAGTTAACCAAGGAAATCCAGTTATCGCGAATATAATAACTCTCTACCTGTGAATACCCTTCTAGACTAAACGAATCGCTGTGAAAGTGTCGCCGCCAAATAAATGCAATGTTCTCAATCTCAACACGCTCTCCCATGCTTTCGACATAACCATCAACATTTCCACCGTCAAACGAAACAGATACGGTCACTTCATTAATGAGTTGTTCAGCGTTAATACGGAGATAGCCATACCCACTCTGAATGAGCATAGTGGCTACTCGATCGACTTCAGGATCCTCAATTCTCGTCAAAATAAGAACAATCGACTTTGTGTTTATCCCCTTCAACAACGCCGGCTTGCTATTATAAATACGATGCAAGAAATCACGATCCTGCTGCCGTGGAAGCAAATCATCAATGCCCGTATTGTTTCTTAGTACCAAAGACTTAAAATTTGACATTTGCTCACCCCTTTCGTAATTGTGGCCATTAAAGCACCGTTGCTTGAAAATGTCAATATTTTAATATTCATGTGCTATTTTCTTTCTTTTTTGCAATGAAAATAGTACACTAATAGAAACAGTATATACAAAGAAGATGACCTTTTATGCAGGGTTCCGCTTCAAAACAAATATTTATCGCAACGACTGCCAGGTTCCTATCCACCTTTGGCAGTGGGTTACTCAGCTTTGCAATTGGCCTATACGTTCTATCCGCCTCAAAATCAGCCTTGTGGTTTGCAATAACCCAAATTCTACCGCCACTAATAGCGTTACTGTTCTCCCGCAAAATCGGGACACTCATTGACCATACTCGCCACAAACCGATTTTGATTATTTCCCAGTCCACTAACGTCATAATCGCAAGCCTGTACTTATTACTGTTCATCAATTCCGCATCCCACCGTGTGATACTATTCGGCTCACTGACGGTGATTTTGCTGAACGCGATTACCAATACTTTTACCCAAACCACCTACCAGGCATCAGTTATTCAGATGGTCGGCAATCATGACGTCCAACGCCTAAATTCACTGGAACAAAGTGGCAATTCGATTGCACAAATTCTGGCGCCCACGATTGGCGCAACGCTATTCGCCGTCTCAGGTATTACCTTTGTTCTAGCGTTTCGCGTGATTTTATCAATCGGGGTAATTATATTTTTAGTGCTGCTATCGTTCTCCAGGGAACAGGGCACCAATACTAACAATCCGGAAACTAACGACGGTAAAATAAACTTGGCCACCATCCTCCATAGTCCCCTGGTCGCATACTCGGTGCTTGCATCGGTTGCCATCAACCTGGTTGTCGCGTTAGTCAGCACCGGCCTTCCACTTTTGATGATGCACACACTATCATTTTCATCCCAACAATACGGCTACGTGGAAACTGCGTCCGGCTTCGGCACCTTTATTGCGGGACTGGTTCTGGCCAAAACGCACAACTTTGCCAAGCCTATCGCCACTAGCGCCAAAGCAATGGTGTTACTAGGTAGCATGGTTGCGGTGTTCGGCACCGTCAGCTTGCTGTCTCTTCAAAGTACGATTAGCTTCACAACATTCATTGTGGTTGCAACCATCTATGGATTTTCACTATCCCTGATGGAAATACCAATGAGCACCTACATGCAAACTAATATTCCAATCAATATTCAAGGCCAAGTTTTCTCGTTTATGTTCGGTGCCTCTCAAACCGCCATGCCCCTTGGTGTCATCATTGCCACCATGCTTGCGCAACAGCTGGGAGCAGGCTTACTCATAGCTGGCGTTCTCATTATTATTTACATCGCGACTGTTTACCTACAAATTGGCAGAAAAATAGTCACCGCGTAACCACATACACGGCCCGCCAGCATATCGGCGAGCTGGTTTTTTAGTTTGTACGGCAAGCCGCTCCAAAATTTTAGCCAATAAAAAAAGCCGGCAACCACAACGGTTACCGGCCCAATCTTATTCATCTGAATTATCCTGTACCCACTGCTCTTGGAGGTAGGAATATACACTCCCAAAGCTCAGCGCGAGCACCTGGACCATCTTGAAGTGCTGCGTCTCGGCCTGCGGATCGCCAAAGGGTAGCCAGTCAAAGCCGTCGCTGGTGACGTTTGTCGGCGTACCAATCAACGTTTCTTTGGTCATCGCCGTCCGCAACCGGAACACGCGGCCGAAGACTTCCCCCTCACCGATGAGGTTCCCGAGCAGGTCGTCGGAGGCATCAAATACCCGCTCGTGGTTCAGCTTGGGTACCTGGACAAAGTTGTGCGTCTGTCCCCAAGTCTCGTACATCATCATCGACTGGAGGTAATCCGACGCCACAATGACGCTGTGAATCCCCCGCAGCCGCAATAACGTGTACCCGCCGAACTGGCCGCCCATGTCCACCAGGGAGAGCACCACGAACGTCTCGTTCACGGCGACCACGCGCCCAACGTAGAACTGGTCCATGCTCTGCCGCCCCACGATGGCAATCAGGCTCTCTTCATCGCGCGCATCAGACAGCACCTCGGCCATGTTACCGGTATTGAGGTGCCGCACAGTCGTTACGTGCCGCAACGAGTCCCGCTTGGCCGCCATCGCGCTGGCGAGAAACAGGTCGTACCCATCGTATTCGAGTACGCCCAGGTTGGCAAAGTCGACCTGGATACTCCGCACGTCGGTGTAATTAAACTTATTGATGACGTCCATCGTGAAGTGCTCCGTCGTCACTTCGGTAATCTGACCCTCGAGGTAATTTTCGATGTCAAAGGCGATGACCATCACCACCTGGCCAGTGCGACGCATGTTTTCAGCGACCTGGTAGGCAATTGGTGATTCGTTGTTCAGTGGCAATGCTAGCGGCTCTGCCGGTAGCGCCTTAAAGTCCTCTTTGGTCGCCGCCGCAATGCGGAATTCCATACTGTCAATGTCTGGGCCGCCGATCTCAATCGAGTCAACGGCGTCATAGGTAATCAGTGCCGCCCCGTCAGCTAACCCGGCATCGTTGTACGTGGCCACGACGACCCCGTCATCACCGACCATCTGGACGTATCCGGTATAAAAGTCCTCACTGTCCCGTTGGTAGATGTTAATTAGTAGGTGTTGTTGTTTGGCGCTACGCAAATTCTGAATAAGCGTATTCATGGCGTCACCTTCTTTCCTTGTTAGGTTGCATTCTACACCGTTCGGCGCACGACGCAACCCGCTACTCTGTCCGGTTGGAAATATTAACGAATTTATTCAAAGACTTAGCAAATAACAGGTTCACGGTTCCCCGGGCCCCGCTACGGTTCTTTTCGAGGATGATTTCGACCTCACCCACGTCCTGATCGTCGCTCTCTTGCTGGTCGCCGCCACCATCGTCGTCATCGCCGTCCTCATCACGGTAGTAATCATCACGGTAGATGAAGGCCACGATGTCGGCATCCTGCTCGATGGACCCGGATTCACGAATATCCGACAGCACGGGCCGCTTGTCCTGACGCTGTTCCACGCCACGCGATAGTTGTGACATCGCAATAACCGGAATACTGAGCTCCTTTGCCAGCTTCTTAAGTTGCCGGGAGATTTCGGACACTTCCTGCTGGCGATTTTCACGCCCGGAGCCTTCAATCAGCTGGAGGTAGTCAATGATGACGAGCCCCAGGTCAACATCCGGATCCTTGGCGAGGCGCCGGCACTTGGCCCGAATTTCGCCGACTTTGACCCCCGCGGTGTCGTCAAAGTAGATGTTCATCTTTGACAGGCTCCCCATGGCCACCAGGAGGCGTTCCCACTCGTCCTGGTTCAGGTTCCCCGTACGCAGGTGGGTGGCGTCAATGCTTCCCTCACTACATAACATACGGTTAACCAGCGATTCGGCACCCATTTCCAGGCTGAAAATCGCCACGGCTTTGTTCGTGTCGCGCCCGACGTTCTGGGCGATATTGAGGGCAAAGGCGGTCTTACCCATCCCAGGCCGCGCGGCGATAATAATTAACTCGTCGTCGTGAAAGCCCGTGGTGAGCTGATCCAGGTCGTGGTACCCGGTTGCGAGCCCCGTCACCTGGTCGTCGTTCGTCGCCATTTTGTCGATTTCATCCATGGCGTTTTGGAGCACGTCGCGGATTGCCCGGAACCCGGTATCTCGACCGCCCTGGCTGATACGGCTAAAGGTTTCCTCGGCCTCAGACAGCAGGTCAATCGGCTCGTCGGCGCCGTCGTACCCCTTAGCCGCAATGGTCTGCGCCGCCTGAATCACGCGCCGCATGGTGGCTTTGTCGTTGACAATCTTCGCGTAGTAACCCACGTTGGTGGACGTCGGCACGGCGTCCGCCAGTTCGGCCATATACGCCACCCCGCCCACGTCGTCGAGGTGGTTATCGCGTTCCAGTTCCTCTTTGACACTCACCACGTCGATGTTAATTTCGCGGTCGTTCAGAGAATTCATCGCCGCAAAGATGAGTTGGTTCGAGCGGCGGTAAAAGTCCTCCGGCTCGAGCAACTCCTGCGCGTCCGCCAAACGGTCTGGGTTCAGCAAAATCCCACCCAGAACCGCCTGTTCGGCGTCCTCGCTGTATGGTGGCTGACGACTTAATGTCGGTTCATCCATGGTGTATGCCTCCGTTCAAATAGCTGGTTAAATTGTAGCACACCCTGCGTGTACATTGGTCGTGGCTGAGTGATCGACGGCAGCGTTGGTCGGACCGGTGAGCTGCGGCTTCCGTGGGGTGCTCCATGGTTACCACTGCTAGGGCGAAGGCTCCAACCCGCCTCCGCCCACCGGTCCGACCGACGCGGCCTAAATCTACTATGGTAGGCACAAGCACGACACCTGCCATCACCCCCATCGCCAACTTGGCATGAACAACCTTGCCTAGGTAATTTAAGGTTAATCGGCTATTGCAAGTTAAACCACGCAACCGACGTAAAAACGGTGCCCAGCATTGGGCACCGCCACTCTTAATTGTTATTAAGTACGATTACTGTTGCTCCCCGACGTGCACCCGAATCTTAGCCTCCACGCCCGGAGCCAGTTCAACCGGCACGTTAGTGTAGCCTAGTGCCCGGATTGGTTCTGGCAACTTAACTTTGCGCTTGTCAATCTTGAGCTGGAACTGCTTCTGTAGTGCCTGCGCAATCTGCTTACTGGGAATGGAACCGAACAACCGCGAGTCGGAACCCGCCTTTGCCGTCAGTTCCACCACCGTCTTATCGTCCTCGAGTTGCGCCTTCAGTGCCAGCGCCTCTTCGTGTAACTCTTCCTCGTGCCGTTCCTCAGCCTTCCGCTGACCCTCAAGCTGACTCATCGCCTGCTTGGTTGCCACTTTGGCCTTCCCGTTCTTGATGAGGAAGTTCTGGGCGTAGCCATCTGGGACTTCCTTAACCTCACCGCGCTTACCCTTGCCGCGGACATCTTGCGTAAAAATTACTTTCATGCTGCTACGTCCTCTCTTTCTTGTACTGTGAGTTGAGTAACGCTTGGAGTTGCACCTCTAGGCGCGATGAACACAGAAATGGCTGGAGAATGCTACACCGCTCCCACGTTACTGCTCGGTTTGGAAACGAGCTGCGCAGGCCAGAAAGCGACGTATAAGCTACTAGCACCAAAAGGCCAAGTGCGGGCCTTTCGGCGCTAGTAACTTATACTCTGCTTTCTAAACGGCCTACTCCGCTCTCTACTGCGATTGTACTACTTGTCCCCTACCAGGCCAATGATAATCCTAGCCCTCGGCGTCATTTTCTGCCTCATTCGCCGCAATAGCATCAACCAACTGCTGCTTGGCCTCCGCCACCGTCGTGTCGTGTAGCTGCGTGGCCGCATTACCCAAATGCCCACCGCCGCCGAGTCGCTCCATAATTACCTGGACGTTATAGTCACCCAAACTCCGCGCGGAAATACCCACGTTGCCGTCTGGACGCTTGGTAATCACAAAGCCAGCCGTAATTCCTGACAAACTGAGTAACGTATCCGCAGCCTGGGCCGCAATAACCGGATCGTACGTCCGATTTTCCTCACCGGTACAACAAGCAAGTCCCTCACCAATCATGTCCACACTCTCAATCAGGTGGTTGCGTTGGAGGTAGTTATGCATATTTTCTTTGAGCAATAACGATACTTTGGTACTGTCCGCCCCAATGGAGCGCAGATAGCTCGCCGCGTCAAAGGTGCGGGTCCCCGTACTCCGCGAAAAGTTTTTCGTGTCGACGGTAATCCCAGCGAGCATCGCCGTCGCTTCCAATTTGTTCAGCGGCGCCGCGCTCTGTGGCTGGTACTCGAACATCTCGGTAATCAGTTCACTTGTCGAGCTAGCGTACGGCTCAATGTAAACCAGCATCGGGTTATCGGGGAATTCCTCGCCCCGCCGGTGGTGATCAATGATGACCACCCGGTTGCTCATGCGCTCAAACAACTCCGGGGCCGTCGTAATTGACGGCTTACTGTGATCAACCATCACCAGCAAGCTGTGGTCAGTGGCACCCGACAAAGCCGCTTCGGGCGTAATTACCCAGTTGGCGAGTTCGGTGTCGCTCGTGACCTTTTCCATTAACCGTTCCACGTCGCTGTGCAGGTGGTCGGGGTCCAGAACCACGTAACAGTCCTTCCCGTTCATCTGCGCAATCCGGCGAATCCCCAGCGATGAGCCGATTGAGTCCATATCCGGTTGGCTGTGCCCGACCACGTAAACTTTGTCCGCCTGCTTAAACAGCTCCTGGAGCGCCTGCGAAATCATCCGCGCCCGCACACGGGTCCGCTTTTCCATCGGGTTGGTCTTACCACCGTAGAACTTAGCGTCACCGTCATGGCTCTTCACCACGACCTGGTCCCCACCACGGCCGAGTGCCAGGTCCAAATTACTCTGGGACGTGGTGGCCAAAGTGGTAATGTCACTATCACCGTACGCAATCCCCATCGACAGCGTCAACGGGGCATTCTGTTTACTCGTTTCCTCACGAATCACGTCCAACACTTTGAACTTATCGCGCGTAATTACTTCGTGCAGCGACTGAGCGTAAGCAATCATCATGAAGTGGTCGCTGTCGATCCGCTTCACAAACATACCATACTGGTTGGCCCAGTCACTCAAAGTAGTGGTGACGTAACTACGCAGACCAGAAACCACGGAGTCCTCCAGCCCTTGCGTCACCTCGTCATAGTTATCAATGAAAATCTGCCCGATAACCAACCGTTCAGCGTTAGCGCGCTCCTCGATTTGGGCGTAGTTGGTGATGTCCATGAGGTAAATGACGCCGATGCTTTTCTGCACAACGGTCGAAAAGCGGTGGTCACCCCAAGTCACCGTCTGGGTTTTGGTATCATCCCCAGCATTGCTAATAATCTTGGCGAGGTTCTCATCTACATCTTTGAGATTCTTGCCAAGAATATGGTCCTCACCAAAATATTGCCGTAGAAACGGGTTCAGCCATTCGATATTGAGGTCATCATCAAACATCAGGATCCCCATGGGCATCCTGATTAAGGCTTCTTGTTCACCACGCTTGACCCGGTATGATAGGTCATTGATGTATTTATTCGTGTTCCTAGTAATCGTCGCCAGCATGTTGAACGAGGCGACCACTAGCCCAATTAAGAGGACCAGCATAATGAGTGCTACCCACGGACGAACAAAGGCGGAGGCGATGACGCCAGCCAAAGCCAGCACCACCATCACCACCGCGCCGTAACGCAGCTGCGTGTTCTCAAGGAACGCGGGTAGCTTAATGCGGTTTAGAATGTTTTTCATATTATGAGGCTCGTTTGAGCATTTCCCCCCAATTTGGTCATATACCCGAGCCTATTTTAACATGAACGCCACCCCCACACACTTAAAACGTGGGAAACGGTTTCAGGTTGCGGGGTGCAACGCTTTTATTCGAATTAGAAGACTCACCTACCTGGGGCCATAGAATATCCCCAGACAATGCCCCGCCTAAATAACCTTCAGCGGCTCCTTGGCCACGGGCGCCGGGAAGTACTGACTGATGAGCGCGTCGTCGGTCGCCGTAATCGTGACCTCCGCGGCCGCCACGTTTTCCGCCATGTGCTCTGGCGTACCCGCTTTGGGAATGCTGAGTACCTGACCCGAACGAAGCGCCCAGGCCAACATTAACTGGTGCCCCGTAATATGCTTGTCCGCCGCCAGTTCAAGCAGTGGTTGTGGCAACTTAATGGACAGACCCGCACCCGAACCGTATGGCGAATACCCAATCAACGCGACTTTGTCCAACTGCTGCCGCGGAATCAGGTCGTACTCAATGCCGCGGGCCGCCATATTGTACAGCACCTCGTTGGCCACCACGCCCTGGCCGCCATCGACGGCCAACGCCTCCTGCAGGTCCATCACGTCAAAGTTGGACACCCCGTACTGCCGAATCAATCCCTCTTTGCGTAGCTCCTGCAAAGTCGCAATGGTCTCCGCCAACGGTACCTTGCCCCGCCAGTGCAATAAGTACAGGTCCAAATAATCCGTACCCAGACGGTTAAGGCTGGCTGTCAGCGCTTTACGGACCCCTGCTTTCGTGCCATTCCACGGGTAGAACTTCGAGATCAAGTACACCTGGTCGCGCGGGTAACCCTGAATCGCCGTCCCCACAACGCGCTCGGCCGCACCGTCACCATACATCTCGGCAGTATCAATCACACGCAGCCCGTGGTCCAACCCGTAGCGCAAACTCTGCACTTCCATCTGGGTCCGTGTCGGGCTCATTTCCCCCATGTGCCAAGTACCCATACCCAGTACCGGAACCGTCTCCGTGCCAATTTTCATCGTCTGCATTTGTGATCTCCCCCATTCGTTTCATGTACCGTTATTGTACTATGCTTCACGCCGCCGTGCCGCCAATATTAGAACGCTTTCATTTACTCGCACAATTACGCTCAAATTGCTCTTTGTCAATGCCACCCCAAGCGCTACACTGTATCTGAGGGTAAGTCAGCAAACATATTGAGGAGGACGTTGTTATGAAGGTAAGCGCAAAGGTGATGGCTTGGGTCATGGTCATCCTGAACGTAATATTATGCTGGTTGGTCTTTGGTACCGACATGATGAACATGAACAACATGGCGCACGCAATGCAGCTGATGGCCGTCATTATGCTGATTGATGCGGGCATGGCGTTCTTTATGGCGTACCATCAGCACCACTAATTTTCTGGGCAAAGAGGATGGCATCACCAAGGCGAGCAGTAGCTTTGGTGATGCCATCCTCTTTGCGTTGTCTACACAACTTTGCTTTAGCCCGCCAGAATCGTCTGCAGGGTCCGCGCAACACTATCGTAGTAGGTGCGGCCAAACTTATCGAGGTGGACCATTAGCAAGTACAACCGGTAAAACGGGAGTCGCTGCTCGTACCCCGTCGCCAGGGGCAACGCTTCCTGATACGCAGCGTAAAAGTCCTGCGTGAAGCCGCCAAAGACGGTCGATACCCCGATATCAAACTCGCGGTCACCGTACATCGCGGCCGGATCAATCAGTGCCGGGCGCCCATCCTGCGTAAACATGAAGTTGCCGCTGCTATATAAAATGTGGAAGAATGTCTCTTGGACACCAATAAAGGTTTATATATTTCCTTTCTTGATTGACATTCTGCATCTCACTTAGTCCCGTCATCATCAGTATTCCCACTTGGATAAACATCCGCACGACATTGACTGACTCTTGAACTATAAGGTATTAGCCATACCCAGAATGATTAATTGACCATGGCGTACTGGATTAAGTTTTCCACCGCGTTTTGGTCTCGGCGCATGTTTGCACCGCATTGATAACACATATATTGGTCGTGCCCCGTACGATGCAGACGATTGCCCTCTAAGGCAATCTTGTCCGCGCCAGTTTTGACGAAGGTACACTGCGAACAGCGCTGGGTGCTCGGATAGAAGCGATCAACCATGACTAGCTTAACGCCGTTCCATGTACACTTGTACTGCATGATTTCTTTAAACCTGCCAAATAACGAGCGATGCAAGTTTTTCGCTAAGTGTTTATTCATACGCATGTGCAAGTTATCGAGATCCTCAATCGCGACCACATCATTGGCCTGAACTAAATGGTGCGTAAACTTGTGCAGTAAATCCAGTTGAATTCGGGTCACCTTTTGATAATCCCGCTGCAACTTGGCTCTCGTTGCGCAGTAGTTATGGGACCGGAAATGGGATGGATTTGCTAATCGTTTACGCGCTAACAACCGTTGATAATGGGTGATACGCTCGTACAACCGCAATAACTTGGCAGTCATGGTCGAAACTGATTGGTAGCCCGTGGCGTCACGATAGTCAAAGCGGGCAATGTTGGCATCTACGCCGGTAACAACGTGCCCGTTTTTAATCGTGACACTCTCGTAAACCTCAACAGCTAGCGCAACGTAATAGCCATCAGCCTCTTCCACCACGGTCGCGGTTTTTAGCTGGCCAATCCAGCGTACTGATTCAGCCATCCGGATGTCATACCACGATGTACACCCCCGTGGTCGGTCTAGGCGCAGTCTATTGTTAAGCACCTGCGCCCGGTCAGTTGTGAATGTATTGCGTGACCGTTTCTTGGACTTAAACCGGGGTTGCCTGTGATTGGGCATTTGCGGATTGAAAAAATTCTGCCACCCTTGAGCTAAATCGTGTACTGCCAGCTGCAAGACCCTAGCTGAGAGTCGGTACTGCCAATCTTGCTTGTTGTTGACCAGCTCATTACGTACTTTACGTTCATTGGGCCGTAATGACTTATCGTCCATTAACAATGACTCATCATACATACTGTTCCATGTTTCGAGCGCCAGGTTATAGCAGTAACGTCGGTAATCAAATAGTCGCTGGAATGCGCGTTGCATGGTGGCATTGGGGTACAACTTAATCTTGTGTGTTTTAATCATTCTGGCTCACTCCCCAAACCTAAACATAAAGCACCGCAGCAACTATTCAACACCTTAAATTTTACGCCGGTCGTGAGGCACTCAACAAGCATGACTTGATAGTGTTTAGTAGGCTTTGCCTATTCTATGCGGTTTACAATTTGGAGAGTAAGCTATGGTTGTTCAATAATTGCAACAAATGATTGCATTTAGTCGCAACTACTACATCTGGGTATCAAGATGTCTTCCACTTAATTATTGCGTCTTGATAACACCCTATTATTACGCTTTGTTCCATGATTTAAAGTACAGTTAATTACCTCCACAAACAGATGGATCCACGAATCGACCCACCGGTTAGCAAAGCTGATGCTAGTCCCGGCGTAGGGCTGATCAAAGCCAAATTTGCCGTTTGGGCTCCGGTGTGCATGGAGCCGCGCCACCAACCGACCCAAATCCCGCTGGCTTCCGCGCCCACTGGTGAGGTAGGTCAACAGTAGAAAACCGTCGCGCGCAATGGTGCCCTGAGCCACCACGCGGGGAGCCAGCACATCCGCATCCGCAAAGGCGCGGAGCCCGGCCACCTCACCATCATAAAAGCTCCCCGGCTGACCGGGCTGTACCAGCAGAAAATAATCCTGCCCGTCCTGCGTCTGCAAGTGCCACGCTTGGTTCACGTCGCCGCCGCTCACTGGCGTGGCGACCGTGACCGTGGGGACGGGCAACGCCTGAAGCCAATCTTTATCCATCAAATCAATCCTTTCCGTCACCAATCCTAGGGCAAAGGGGCGGCGTAGCCTACGCCACGCCGCCCCTTTGCCCTAACTAATTCCACTAACCGACATACTTGCCCACCACGGGGAGCATGCTCAGCACTGATTGCCCGTGCGGCGACTGCTTAATAGCCTCCGTCTGGTCCAAACCAGCGAGGTTGCCGTGGTGCTTGCCGGCCGCCCACTGGGGAATGGCGGTCACGTCGTAAACGGTACCCTCAATCGCAACGTATGCTGGGGCACCGTCCACGCCGTTAAACTGGGCCAACTCGGCCGCCGTAAATGTTTTATCTGCCATTTGATTGCCTCCTGTTGTGCTAATTAATATCATGATAGCTTACGCCTGTTATTTTACACCGTAATTAGCAAAAGTACGAGCAGTAACCGCATAATTATTAGTCTATCCGCGGCAGGTCCGTATGGTGCATAAAGTAGCCCCGACCACCGTCAACGGGCCACGTCTGACGGACATACTCACCGTCCACGCTGTTATCAATCCCGTCGGCAACCATAATCACGTGGTGTTGCTGACACTGGTGGAGAAATGCCATTACCCGCTTGGAAGTCTGGACACTTTGGCCCGCTGCTCGCAACAGCGCCAACGGTATCCGCACCCCGTCCAGCAATGGCAACAGTGATTCCACCATCATGTCGTCCCCGTCATCCGGAAAGGCCAGCACAAAGCCAACCGCTAGCTGCCGATAATCTGCGCGCAACGCGGCCAACTCCGTCAGCGTAACGGGTGCGTCCAACACGATGCGGAGCCGCGCTGGCCGTTTACCGGCCGCCAACAATGCTGCCAGACGCTCACGGGTCCGCCGCGCCTGGCAGTCACCGATGGTCAGGTGCAACGTCAACGCGACTTTGCCCATATCCTGTGCGACCTGCTCGACAAAGTCGCGTTGCTGTTCAAACGGGCGCGCCGTGTCGGACAACTGCCACTGATCCTTGGCCGCCAGGTACCGCGCCGCCAACACCTCCGTGGCGATGTCGTCGTGACCGGTCGCCACGGAACACACCTGCTGCGTGCAGTACGCGTACAACTGCTGCGGCTGCACCCGCGCGGTGTCGTGCAACGTCGTCCCCTCAACCGTGAGGGTATCACGGCCGTGTTGCTTACTTTGGTACAGGTTGTCGTCAGCCCGACGCAACAACGCGTCCACGTGGGTATCCTCCGGGCGCGCCGTGGTAATCCCACCCGAAATGGTCACCTGCAGCGCGTACTGCCGTGCGTGGTACGTGCTATGCTTCACGGCCGCCCAACAATTGCGCACGGTGGCCGTGGCCGCTGGCGCCGTGGTGTGACCAAAGATAATGCTAAACTCCTCACCACCAGTACGGTAGAGCTGGTGACGGCCGGGATGGTGATCCAGTTCATCCTGCAAGGTCGCGGCCACACTAATTAAAATTTCGTTGCCCGCCAGGTGCCCGTAGTGGTCGTTCACCTGCTTAAAATGGTCCACATCAATCGCGACCACCGTGAGTGGATATCCGTCCCTTTGCGCATCAATAAACTGTTGCTCAATATCGTGCTGAAAGATGGCGTACGTTTTGGCGTTGGTCAACGCGTCATAGGTGACCCGCCGTGCGTTCGTTGCACTTTGGCGTTCCTCCTGCCGCATTTGGGTGAGGTAAACGGCGGTCGCAATGACCGCGAACGCGTAGAGCAGGTTGGCCTGGACAACCAACTTTGGCGTCATGATGAACCCCGCAGTGGCGCTGGGAATCGTCACCCAGTAGAGGACGGCGATGCTCATTAGCCATACAAAGTGGGGCAAGATGTGGTAACGAATCTTTGGTCCGAGATACCAGGTGGCAACCGCCCACGCTACGGCTAGCACTGCCGACAGCACGCCGAGTGGTCCCCAGCCGAGCCCAGCGTGACTGAGGCCCCATACCGTCATCATGCCTGCCACGCGGAACAATAACTCGCTCGGCCAGATATCGGCATCCAGGATAATAAAAGTGACCACAAAGAGGCTCATGCCGTGTTGCACCAATCCGCCCACAGGTAAAAGCCGCCCACTGGCCATACGGTCGAAGAGCACGGCAATCACAATGGCCGCAGCTGGTGCGGTCAGACGCAGGATGCGATTGATCCCACTTTTTGCAGTTTTAGTTTGACTCAGCCAACGCCAAAAGCGTGAGTAATACCCCACGAATCCCAGGGCAAAAAAGAGCATGGTGAGCCCCTGGGCAATCAGCATCGGCACGCTGATGCTAGTTGATGAAATTTGCACTCCCGTAGCCCCCAAAATACTAGTTAAACCAGCTGCCGCCTACTCCCCGTCCCCAAACAGGTCGTTTGCTGGTGGCATCTTTGGTGTGGATACATCCGTGGTCGGCGTATCCGCAAAGAGGTTTTCCGTGAATTCATACGCGTACATCGCCGCAAACAAGGTGTCGAGTGTGTAGGCCACCACCGCCTGGGTGGCAAAGGTCCCACCCTGAGGCTGCTCGCGCGTACTACGATCAGTGTTGATGGTCACGTCGGCCAGCGACGACACGGCTTCTTGTGGGTGATTAGCCAACAGGATGGTCGTAATCTGCCGGTCGTGTAGGTACCGCAACACGCGGGTAAACTCACCGGCCTGCGCGGTATCCATGAACAACACCGCCACGTCGTGCATATCCAGGTTAGTGGCAACGCGAGCAGCATCCGCGTAGTCCAACGCCGGGACGGCAAAACGGTTCAGTTTCACTAGCTCCCGTTGAAAGCTGCGCGCTTGCAGCTGCGCATCCCCCTGCGCAAAGATAAAGATGCGCCGCTTATTCAATAGAACCTGCGCCGCCTGTTGGATACCGTCTAAATCAAGCCGCTTCCGGGCATCAGCCACGCTACGTGACGTGTAGTTAGCGATGCTATCGGCAATGGCCGCAAGTGGGTCGGTTGCACGAAACGGCAACCCGGCGTCGGTGGTCGCAAAGTCGGGTGCTTGCTGCTCGGCGAGGCTCGCCGCCGCGGCTTTGAGTTCACCGAACCCGCTATAACCCAGCTTCTGCGCAAACCGCACAATGGCGGAATGTGAGGTGTAGGTCTCGGCGGCCATTTGCTCGGTTGTCGTCGTGGGAATGGTGGTCAGGTTTTGCTGAATATATTCGGCAATCCGCTGCTCAGCGGCGGTGGTGCCGGTTAATTGGTTGAGGTTGTCTATCAATGACATATCTTCGCCCCCTATCATGCCCATCATACCGCATTCTGGCGCGGGTTGCCCGCAATTTTAGTGATTGCGACGTTAGTGGTTGACGGCAGCGTTGGTTGAACCGGTGAGCTATGGCTTACGTGGGGTACTACGCGGTAACCACAGCTAGGGCGAAGGCTCCAACCCGCCAA
>NZ_BCVS01000056.1:0-15839 GCF_001591865.1 Lacticaseibacillus pantheris DSM 15945 = JCM 12539 = NBRC 106106 | reverse complement strand
GTGGTTACCATGGAGCACCCCACGTAAGCCGTAGTTCACCGGCCCGACCAACGCTGCCGCAACCACTATCCTACCGTAGGAACACGGTATCCGTTAGTGGGGCAAATGCTGTACAATGAAAATTGTAGATGTTGCGGAAAGGAACGGAGTGACCATGCAGATTTTTGATTCACATACACACCTTAACGACGCCGCGTACGCTGGGCACGTTGACGATTTCGTCGCCTCCGCCCAGGAGCTGGACGTGACCGAGATGGCGATTGTGGGCTCCGACACCGACCTCAACGCCGGAGCCGTGCAACTTGCTGCCCGTTATCCTGGCCTGTACGCGATTGTCGGGTGGCATCCAGAATCCGCCAAGGACTACACCGACGACGCGGAACACGCGTTGCGAGCACAACTGGCACTGCCACAGACCGTGGCCATCGGTGAAATCGGGTTGGACTACCATTGGGACACCTCGCCCCGGGACGTCCAGCGCCGCGTCTTTGCCCGTCAGCTGGCCATCGCCGACGAACTCCAGCTGCCCGTGTCCATTCATAGTCGCGATGCGTTTATGGACACGTATAGTATCCTGAACCAAAGTCGCGTGCGCACATTCGGCGGCATCATGCATAGCTTTACCGGTGATGGGACTTGGGCTCGTCGCTTCTTAGAGCTGGGCATGTACGTGTCCTTTTCTGGTATCGCTAGCTTCAAGAATGCTGCGCCTGAGCACGACGCGGTACGCATCGTGCCCGATGACCGGTTGTTGGTCGAGACGGATGCGCCGTACCTGACGCCCGAGCCCTACCGCGGTCGGACCAACCAACCCGGGTATACGCGGTACGTGGTGGAGGCCATTGCGCGGTTGCGGGGGACCACACCCGAGCATATTGCGGCCGTTACCCGACGCAACGCCCACCGCGTCTTTGGTTTGGAGAATGATTGATGGTAGAACATATTAAACAAATTATTGTGGTTGAGGGTCGCGACGACACCAAGCGCCTGCGTGAGGCGTTCGGGGATGTTGACACCATTGAGACCCACGGGAGTGCGATCAACGACGCCACGCTGGCGCGGATTAAACACGCTCAGGAGACGCGTGGCGTAATCGTGTTGACCGACCCCGACTTTCAGGGACAACGAATCCGCAAAAAGATTATGGCGGCCGTACCGGATGCCCAACACGCATTCCTGCCGCGTAATCAGGCCGTACCCGAGCGCAGTGGTGGTTCATTGGGTGTGGAGCACGCCCATGCAGATGACCTGCAGGAGGTTTTGGGGCACCTGTTTACCATGAGTCCGGCCGCCCCAGAAGTTATCACCCGCGAGGATCTTTGGACAGCCGGACTTTTGAATGGCCCGGATGCTAAACGCCGCCGCGAGTTGCTGGGTGATGAGCTGAACATCGGTTACGCTAACGGTAAACAACTGGTGCGTCGCCTGCGCGCCTTTGCCATCTCAACTGAAGAATTTGCTGCGGCGCTACGTCGCGTTAACGAAAGGATCAACAATGACTGATATTCCCCGCATCGCCACGCCAGCCCGCACCCACGCGATTATGGAGCGCTTTGGTTTTCACACCAAGAAACATTTAGGCCAGAATTTTCTGACTAACCTAGACGTACTGAGCGGCATTGTTGCTGCGGCCGGAGTCGACGAACACAGCGACGTGATCGAAATTGGGCCCGGGATTGGCTCCCTGACGCAGTACCTCGCCGAAGCGGCACACCAGGTGTTGGCGCTGGAAATTGACGAGGCGCTACTGCCAGTGTTAGACGAAACCATGGCCCCTTATCCGAACGTCACCGTCGAGAATCAGGATGTTTTGACCGCCAACCTGCGGGCACTGATTGAACAACATTTTGATGGTCAGCACAGTGTCAAAGTGGTGGCTAACTTGCCGTACTACATCACGACGCCGATATTAATGCACCTGATGCAGATCGACATCGATTTTGAGTCGATCACCGTGATGATGCAGGGCGAGGTGGCCGACCGGTTGACTGCGCAGCCGGGGAGCAAGGATTACAGTAGCTTGTCGATTGCAATTCAGAACCAGATGACCGTACAGGTGGCGTTCACGGTGAACCGCCGTTCCTTTGTGCCCGCGCCAAACGTGGATTCAGCCATCATCGTTCTGCAAAGGCGGGCCGAACCACTTGCCGATGTGGACGACCAGGCCGGGTTCAACCGGTTGGTGCGCGGCAGCTTTGCCTCGCGGCGCAAAACGCTGTGGAACAATCTCCAGCAGCTGTACGGCAAAGACGCGGATACCAAGGCGGCGATGACGGCGGCGCTGGCAGACAGCGACATTGCACCCGGTTTGCGGGCGGAGCGGCTGTCGATTACCGACTTTGCACGGCTGTTCAACAGTTTACAGAAACAGCACGTCGCATAATCAGAAAAAATACAGACCAATTTTGTAATAAAACGACAGAATGCAGTCATACCGGGGACTCCCGGGCCCTTGCCACACTTGCAATTGGGGCTTATTTGTGCTATCATTCATAACCGAAGGGGTGAGCACATGCCAATAACACTTGCTAGTATCAAGAACAAACTTGACTCTAAAATCGGTGAACAGATCACCGTGGTTGCCCAGGCAGGGCGGAAGAAAGTCACCCGGCGCAACGGCATTTTGCGCGAAACTTTCCCAGCCATTTTCGTGGTGGAACTCAATCAGGAAGAAAATGACTTTGAACGGGTTTCGTACAGCTACGCGGACCTGTTGACGAAGTCAATCGAAATTTCGTTTGACGACGTTGCGACGGCATAAGCCGTAACTGCAACCGAGTCAGCAAACTCAATGATTTTACGTCACGGCAAAGGGCCGGTATCAACGTCATGTTGGTACCGGCCCTTCGTGCACACCATGATATTTAGGGTAAGATAAATAGTGGTACTGACTGTGGAATTGCTTAGGAAGGAAATGACATTGAATAATACTTTGACCGAGCGACGGGTGTTAGTGATTGGTGGCACGTCGGGTTTTGGCCGCGCGGTGGCCGGCCAAGCGCTTGAAGATGGTGCAGACGTGACCATTATTGGCCATACGCGCAGCCACCTAGACGAAACTTTGTCCCTTTTAGCTGGTGCTCACGGCGCGCTACTCGACGCGACGGACACGGCACAATTGTCTGATTGGCTGGCGACGGCGCGTGATTTTGACCACGTTGTTTCTACACTCGGCGGTGCTATGGGCGGAGGCTTTTTGGATCATACTGAACAGGAAGAGGTTGACGCGATTAGCGGAAAGTTCACGGTGGGGATGCGCGTTGCCCGTGCCGTCTTGCCCCACCTAGGGAATGGTGGGAGCCTAACGTTGACTGCAGGAGCTGGTGGCCGGCCATATAATGCTTCCGGTGCGGTTGTGGGCAACCAGGCCTTGATGACATTGGTGCAGGGCCTTGCAATTGAGGTGTCGCCGCACAAACGGGTAAACGCCGTGGCTCCGTATTGGACACCCACGGGTTTGTGGCGCGGGCTGTCGCAGGCAGAGCTTGACGTCCAGATCGCAGCGCAGGCCCGGCAGATTCCGCTAGGGCGGGTTGCTTTGCCGGAGGAGGTGGCCGACGCATACTTATTCTTGATGCGTAACCGGTTTGTGACGGGGCAAACGATTTTCGTGGACGGTGGCGTATCGGCGCTGTAAACGGTTGCGGCTGCTAGTGGCTGGTCGTACTGGCGCTCAACCTCCGCCACCACGCCAGTACGACCAACGGTAGACTGTCACCGTTAAATTCAAGGGCGCATCATAATCCAAAGCTACGATGGCAGAACGCATCTAGACGACGCTATACTGCTTGTTTGAGAGAATGGTGAAACATGTAGCAGTCAGTAATTCAACTGCAATGCACGGGTCAAATAACTAGAGACCACGAACTATCGGGAACCCGCGAGTGGACTTTGGGACGGAGGTGTCGTACCCGTAGACGTGGTTGGCACTGTAGCGGGAGGACGCGTTGGGCGACCGGTGGGCGGACCGGTCTGCCCAACGCGGCCGTCAACCAGTACCGTAGCAATCACAGCGCAGGGCACGTGAGCCGCAGCCGCAGTCCCAAAGTCCACCCGCGGGTTCGTACCCACCTACTTAAACGGGTTACGCTCCAGTTTCTGCCCGTGGGGCTCCACCCTCTCTCGCATTTTCCCCGCAACTTGCGTATACTAATGCTAACAAGTACAACAACGAACATGTAAAGACTGGTGAGGGCTATGGAGATCACCCAAAAAGCACCGGCCAAAATCAATCTCAGTCTCGACGCGCTTTACCGACACGGCGATGGCGAACATGAGTGGCGTATGGTCATGACCAGCGTCGACCTCGCGGACTACGTGTCCATCCGCCCTAGCGCCCGTAAAATTTCCGTGCGTACCGACAGCGGCTTTGTTCCTGAGGACGCCCGCAACCTGGCCTTCCAGGCCGCGCGGATTCTACGCCAAGAGGCTGGCATTAATGCCGGCGCATCAATCTACATTGAAAAACATATTCCCGTCGCGGCGGGCCTCGGCGGTGGCTCCGCGGACGCCGCAGCGGTTTTGCGCGGCCTCAACGAACTCTGGGGGCTCAACTATAGCCGTGAACGCCTCGCTGCCATCGGCCTACGCGTCGACTCCGATGTGCCGTACTGCGTCTATTCCCAAACTGCCTTAGTGACCGGTCGGGGCGAACGCGTCCAGCCACTGGGCACGCTACCGAATTTTTGGGTGGTACTGGTGAAGCCCGCCATCTCCGTTACCACCGCTAGAATTCTGAGCATGGTCGATTATCAAGACACGCTGCCCCGTCCCGATACGAATCGCGTTCTGTCTGGCATTGAGCAGTGCAACTTTGACCTGATGATTTCAGGTATGGGGAACGCCCTTGAAGCGGTGACGGCCGCGCGTTTCCCCGTCATTGAGGAGTTGCAACAACGACTAATTAAGTATGGTGCCAGCGTCGCCCAGATGAGCGGTACCGGGCCGACCGTCTTCGGCTTATGTCCGACCCGCTCGCGGGCTGAACGCGTCTACAACAGTATGCGTGGCTTCTGCAAGGAGGTGTATTTAGTGCGGCCATTAAACATGGGTTAGCACGCCCACAGTCGCTGGCAATTGTGGGCCAGCAAGAATATTGATGTTACTGAAGAATGTAAGCCGCCTTCTGGGGACGCGTTAATTTGAATGATGCAGGGGTGGGCAGTCACCAGCGTATCATTGAGATATACACCCTCCGAGGGCGCCTTGCCAAAGGGGTTGAGGAGAAGATGTCCAAAGAATCTTCACGTCCAGAGACTACCGCAAAACATTTTGCTTTAGGGACGGTATTGAATACAGGCTACACCATCATTGAATTAGTATTAGGGGCGATGGTTGGGTCGGTCGCGCTGGTCGCTGATGCGTTGCATAACCTGAGTGATGTTGTCGGGCTGTTGCTAGCGTGGGTGGCCGAACTGCTGACTCGACGCCACCCGACTTTGCGCCGGACTTATGGCCTCAAAGGCACAACGATTATGGCGGCCTTAATCAACGCGGTCATGCTCGTTGTCGCCATGGTACTGATTGTGGTCGAAGCCGTGAGCAAGTTGCAGCACCCGGCTCCCGTTGCGGGCTGGTCAGTCGTATTGATTGCCGGAGCCGGCGTGGTGGTTAACGGGGCCACCGCGCTAATGTTTGGCCGCGGTCACAAAGACCTGAACGTGCGGGGGGCCTTCCTGCACATGGCAGCCGATGCCGGGGTGTCGGTGGCCGTCGTGGTCGCCGGAATCGTCATGATGGTCACCGGCTGGCGCTGGGTGGACCCCGTCGCGTCACTGATCGTTGCGGGGGCGGTTTTGGGCCTCACTTGGGGCCTGCTCCGGGACGCTACGAATATGGCGTTGGCCGCCGTACCACGCAGTGTTAACGCCGAACGCGTTGAAGAGGTGATTGCGCGCTGTCCGAGTGTTGTTAGTTACCATGACTTGCACATATGGGCAATCAGCACGTCGGATACCGCGTTGACCGTGCACGTCCGCCGGAATACCCACGAACATAACGATGCTTTTCTGGACGAGCTTGCGGCCAGTATCCGCGAGCAGTGCGGTATTACCCACATCACCATTCAGGTAGAGTATGGTAATAATGATGGTGACAATGCTTACTAGTTAATCCAAAGTGATGGTGGTAATCAACACCAGGCAAACGCGGCGTTAGGGGTCGGCATTCCGGCCACTAACGCCGCGTTGCTGTCCGGCAATCTGCTGTGGGGGACGAAAAGTACCGTTTTTGGTAAACAAATGCGAACAATTACGATTAAATACGCTAACTCACTGGTTTAAAGACGGATATTCAGTTATAATCGAATGATAAAATACGTAAAACATTTAGAATCTAAGGAGTGAACAAGCATGAAAACCCGTCGTAGTGATCGACTGATTGATATGACCCGCTACCTGTTGGAGCGGCCCCACACCCTGGTGCCGTTGACCTTCTTTTCGCGGCGTTACGAGTCGGCTAAGTCATCTATTAGTGAGGACCTGGCCATTATTCGGCGAACGTTTAAGCAGCGTCAGACCGGTATTCTCGAGACTGTACCCGGAGCCGCTGGTGGCGTCCGTTACGTGCCCATGATTGGGCTGGACGAGGCCAACGAATTTATCGACGAGATGGCAGGTCGGCTGGCTGATAGTCAGCGACTGTTACCGGGGGGCTACGTGTACCTGAGCGATTTGCTGGGTACGCCAGACGTACTGCGCCAGATTGGCCGGTTGATTGCAACACAATACCTCGACTCGCGGGTTGATGCGGTCATGACGGTGGCCACTAAGGGGATTCCAATTGCCCAAAGCGTGAGCCAATACTTAAACGTACCGTTTGTCATCGTACGGCGGGACTCCAAAGTTACAGAGGGGTCGACGGTTTCGGTGAACTACGTTTCGGGCTCGTCCGACCGCGTGCAGAAGATGGAATTGAGCAAGCGCTCCTTACGCGCTGGCGAGGGTGTCCTAATTGTGGATGACTTCATGAAGGGCGGCGGTACCGTCAACGGTATGAAGAGCCTGATTGAGGAGTTTGATGCGGAAACAGTGGGCGTATCCGTCTTTGCAGAAGGCACGTTTAATGGCGACCACATGGTTGATGATTACACGTCGCTACTGAAGGTGGATACCGCTGACGCCAAAGATAAAAATATTCATGCGGCCGCCGGTAATTATCTGCAACGTAACGACGACCTGCTCAAGGAGTTGGGTGAGTAATGGCGTCATATTTAGGGCCGATTAAAACGGCCGTCTTCATCTTTCCCTTTCTAGCGGCGTTGCTGAGCTTGCCATTCGCAGTTTTGCAGTATCGGCGGTACGGCAGCGTTTTGTGGAGCCGCACAATCGTGCTGTTCTCGTTCGTGTTCTACATGCTGTGTGCCTATTTCCTGATCATTTTGCCACTGCCGTCCATTCATGCGGTGGCGGCGCTACAAACGCCACGGTATAACATTGTCCCGTTCACCTTTGTGCGTGAATTTGTGAAGTATTCGGGCTTTGAGTTAGGTAATTATCACACGTGGATCCAAACGCTCAAGCAGCCGTCATTCCTGCAGCCAGCGTTTAACCTGATGCTGACCGTACCATTTGGGTTCTACATGCGGTATTACTTCCGGCGTCCATGGTGGCAGGCGGTCCTGTTGACGTTTGGATTGAGCTTATTCTACGAACTCACGCAGCTGTCGGGCCTGTACTTTATCTATCCGCGGCCGTACCGGCTGTTTGATGTTGACGACCTGTTGATTAACACGACGGGGGGCCTCATCGGGTTCTGGCTCACGCCGCTGATTGCGGTGGCGTTCCCGAGTCGGGCAAAGATGGACGAGCGCAGTTACGCGCGTGCCGACCGAGTGGGCCCGTTACGCCGGCTGGTTGCTTGGGTGATTGATTACGTGATCATTGCCGGGCTGTTCGGTGTGTTGATTAGCATCGTTTTGCAACTGACTGTTTTCAAGTCACTGGCCGATAACTGGTTCATCACGAGCCTATTGCCAATGGTGTGTGTGCTGTACCTGGTGCCACTTGGGTTACACGGACAGACGTGGGGCAAGAAGCTGCTGCGGATACGCATCGTCGCGGTGGACGGCCAACCACTGACTTGGTGGCGGTTGGCGTTGCGGCAAGGACTCCTGTACGTGGTTACGCTACCGTTGTTTGGGGTATGGTTCGACGAATTGAACAACGTATTGGTTCATATCGGGGCCCGCACGCAACTTAACTTGCTGGCCCTCGGGCTGCTGAGCGCCTTCGTGCTGTTCGTAGTCTGGAACTTCTTCTGGCAAATAGTCCGGCGGCGAGAGCGCCTATTCTACGAGGCGTGGTCGGGCACGGAGCAGGTGGCGATTCGCCCTGATGCAAAGGTGGAGGGGACACCTAAACCGTCTAACACGGAACCGACCGGTCAAACCGTTGACAAGTTGGACAATCCGGATGATAAGCAAACAGCCAAATAGTCATGACGTTAGGGTTCGCCTATGGGTGGACCCTATTTTTTTGAATTTAGTTCCCGGGTCGGCGTGGGCCTATACCAATCCCGACAAAATTCGTATGTATATGCTATTATTACAGGTGCACAAGAACATTAATAAACGGGAGCGAGTTCAATGACATCAAAATTCACAATCATTTTGGCCGCGGGTAAGGGCACGCGGATGAAGAGCAAGTTACACAAGGTTTTGCACCAAATCGCTGGTAAGTCGATGGTAGACCACGTCCTCACGCAGGTGGAGCAATTGCACCCCGAAGCAGTAGTGACGGTGGTTGGTCATGACGCTGATGCTGTGAAGGCGGAGTTGGGTGACCGTACGCAGTTTGCGGAACAGAAGGAACAGTTGGGGACTGGTCACGCGGTGATGCAGGCTGAGGGCATTCTCGGTGGTCGCCGGGGTGTGACGATGATTGTGAGTGGCGATACACCTTTACTGACCGCGGACACGTTCAACAAACTGTTTGCGTACCACGCTGACAAAGGGGCTAAGGCGACGATTCTAACGGCGGCGGCACCCGATCCGACTGGCTATGGCCGCATTATCCGTGGGGAATTGGGCACGGTTCAGAAGATTGTGGAACAAAAAGATGCCAGTCCAGAAGAGGCGCAGATTAACGAAATCAATACTGGCGTCTTCTGCTTTGATAACGAGGCTTTGTTCTCGGCTTTGCACGAAGTTACCAACGACAACGCTCAGGGGGAGTACTACCTGACTGACGTGATTGAGATTTTGAAGAACCGCGGGGACGTGGTGGCAGCCTACAAGATGCCTAACTTCGATGAAAGTATGGGTGTGAATGACCGCGTGGCCCTATCGGCGGCGGCGCGCGTGATGCGCAACCGTATCAATGAGCAGCACATGCGCGATGGCGTGACGTTGATTGACCCGGAGCGGACGTACATTGACGCGGACGTCAAAATTGGCAGCGACACGGTGATTGAGCCGGGCGTGTACCTAAAGGGCAAGACGGTCATCGGTTCCGATTGCCACGTGGGGACCGGTTCGACGATTACGGACAGCACGATTGAGGATGGGGTTACCATCACGAGCTCGACGATTGAGGACAGCATCATGCGTACGGGCAGTGACATTGGTCCAAACAGCCACCTACGGCCGCAAAGCGATATTGGTGAGGGCGCCCACATTGGTAACTTCTGTGAAGTGAAGAAGGCGACGATTGGTGCGGGCACTAAGGTAGGGCACTTGACTTACGTTGGGGATGCTACTTTGGGTAAGAACATCAACGTTGGTTGTGGTGTGGTCTTCGTGAATTATGATGGCGTGAAGAAGTGGCACACGAACGTGGGCGATGAGGCGTTTATTGGGAGCAATTCCAACATTGTGGCACCGGTAGAGGTAGCGGACCACAGTTTCATTGCGGCGGGATCAACGATTACGGACGACGTGCCATTCCACGGGATGGCGATTGCGCGCGCACGGCAGACGACAAAGAAGGACTATTGGGACCGGTTGCCGCTGGCGGAGTCGGAGGAATGGAAGTAGAGAGAGCGCAGCAGGCCGTTTCAGAGGGTGGAGCAAGGCGGTTAGAAAGCAGAGTATAAGTAGTTACGGACGGGAAGCCCGCACTTGGCTTCCTGTTCGTAACTGCTTATACGTCGCTTTCTGCCTTGCGCAACCCGTTTCCATACCTGATACTAACGCGGGAGCGTAGTAGCATTACCGGGCAGTGCAGCGCAGGCCCGGTTTTGGCCTTTTGGTTAGCGTTGCTTATGCGGCGTCTTCTGGCTCACGCAGTGCAGCGTCCGCCCGCCCTCCCCCCCACACCCATTAGTTCCCACAATCACGCATCACCACCTGGTGGTGTCGTTCCAAGGAACTTTCAGAAATAATTTCATGAGAGCAAGCCGTAGCGACTTGCTTTTTATGATTAATCGTCTAGACTTAATAGGTAAGTAGAATCCGAACAAATACACATATGGAGGCCACCATGTCTGCGCATTACGCTGACCCGAAACTTAAGATTTTTGCCCTGAACTCAAACAAGCCACTGGCGGAAAAAATTGCCGCTGAAGTGGGTGTTGAGCTGGGAAAGTCGTCTGTGAACCGTTTTTCTGATGGTGAAATTCAGATTAACATCGAGGAAAGTATCCGTGGGGATGACATCTACTTGATTCAATCCACCTCGGCACCAGTGAACGACAACCTGATGGAGCTACTCATCATGATTGACGCTCTGCGCCGGGCATCGGCACACACGATTAACGTGGTGATGCCGTACTACGGATATGCACGCCAGGACCGTAAGGCGCGTAGTCGTGAACCAATTACCGCCAAGTTGGTGGCCAACATGCTAGAGCGTGCTGGTGCCGACCGGGCGCTGTTACTAGACCTACACGCGGCCCAGATTCAGGGATTCTTTGATATTCCCGTGGACCACCTGATGGGTGCACCGTTGCTGGCGGATTACTTCCTCAGCAACCACTTTGTTGGTGAGGATACCGTGGTTGTCTCGCCTGACCATGGTGGGGTGACGCGTGCCCGTAAGTTGGCCGAGTTCCTCAAGTCACCAATTGCTATCATCGATAAGCGGCGGCCACGTCCGAACGTTGCCGAGGTGATGAACATCGTGGGTAACGTCAAGGACAAGCACTGTATCATTATTGATGACATGATTGACACCGCCGGGACCATTACGTTGGCCTCCGCGGCTTTGAAAGAAGCTGGTGCCAAGTCCGTGCTGGTTTCGGCCACGCACGCCGTGTTCTCAGGTCCAGCCGTTGAACGGTTGAAGAACTCACCCATCGAACAGGTGGTTGTGACGGACTCAATCCAGCAGCCGGAAGACAAGAAGTTTGACAAGCTGGTGACCGTGTCGGTGGGCCCGCTAATCGGCCGCGCCATTAAGCACATTCACGAGAACCGTCCGGTATCACCTTTATTCCAGAACCGGTTCCGCCGGGATGCTGAGTAAAGCTATTATAATCAAAAAAGTCGCACTCCAGATTGGAATGCGGCTTTTTGATTACGCCCGGTGGTAGTGCTATTGGTTGCTTTGCTTCTGCGCCTGCAACAGGTCGCGGATCTCCTTCAGGTATGTTTCCTCCGGGGATGGGGCGGCCGGAGCGGGTTCAGCCCGATGAGTCACACGGTTAATAATTTTGACCAGTATAAATACGACGAAGGCCATAATGATGAAGTTGATGACGTCGCTAATGAACGTACCCACGGTAAACTTGGCGCTCAATAGCGTGAAGTAAATACTATCCAAGTTAGACTTGCCCATGAACAGTGATAATAATGGACTAATCAGGTTGGTGGTGAGTGACTTAACCAAGCTGGTAAAAGCACCACCAATAATGACACCAACTGCCAGGTCAATCATGTTACCCCGGCTGATAAAATCGCGAAATTCTTTCAGCATAACTTTGCCTCCTCGTATAGTTTCTTGTTGTTCAACCCTACTTCTAGTTTAGCATGCCTAGAACTTCAGGATGTGCATGGCGCCCAAAATCAGGGTGATAATGGTGTACGCGAGGGCGAGACCCATGACAATGATGTGCCGCCGCTTGTTCATCACCATGAACGCAATGTATTCGCGGATCGTGGCGTTAGGCAGGAAGTACAGCCGCGTCTTTGCACCAATACCGTTAGCGTCGATGCCGGCCATGCGTGCAAAGACGCCGGCACGTAGCAGGTGGTAATTGTTGGTGCAGAACATTGCTTGGTAGGGGCGACCTTGTTGCCGGGAGTCAATTACTTTGCGGGAGAAGCGCATGTTTTCCAAAGTGGTTTTGCTTTGGTCCTCCAGTAGGGTATCGCTCTCCGGAATTCCGTGCGCTACGGCGTAGTCACGCATGGCGCTGGCCTCGCTGACTAATTCATCACGGCCTTGCCCACCCGAAAAGATGATGGTGGGGGCAGGCTGACCAGCCGCAACTTGTTTCTGGTAGCGTTTGATGGCCACGTCGATACGGGCGCCGAGAAGCCCGGAAACGCGCTTGCCGTCGATTAATCCGGCGCCGAGTACAATTAGGTATTGTAGTGGCTTATGGGTCCGCCAGCGGTTGTACGCAACGAGTGCAGTGAGAAAGTTGAGGCCGGTGATGAATACGTAAAACCAGCAAAAATTAACGAACACGGTAATTGAATAAAATAGCCAGGACGGGAAAAATTGGCGTTCGACCGTATCGAGAATGCTTAGTACAATCAGGCCGATTGCAATTAACAGGGTGAGCATGTTGCCGAGGTTGTGCCCTTCGCGTCGCCACACTAGTAGGGCGTTCCACAAGAGCAGAACCAGGTGAAAGGCCATCAGCATGAGGAGCAATACCACCACCATCACTAAAACAATAATGGCGATGACTAGCAAGAAACGGCTATTAATCGCCATGACCATTGTGGCGGCGAAGCCTACCAGGCTGAGCAACGCGATGTTAATTACTAACCCGTTACGGAGGCGCCGGGGTTCGCTGAGGTAGCTATACGCCGCCAAGCCGCAACAACCGGCCGTAAATAGTACCGTACCAAAAATAAACCAGTTCCAGTTCATAAAAAAATCCGCCTTTCAGTCGGGAAGATAATAGATTATAATGAGAGCAAATTAGAAAGTGGTGATAAAGATGACTAACCCCGTCTTTGGGATTAAGGATCCGCAGTTACACTATGTTGAACGGCGTGGAGTGTACGCCGTGATTCCTGATGCGTCTGGGCAACGTTTGCTAATGTTGGCAGCGCCGAACGCGGCTGTTTTCCTGCCCGGTGGTGGCATCGAGTCGGGCGAATCCGATGAGGAGACGTTGCGCCGTGAATTACTGGAGGAGTTCGGCGTTGAAGTCACCATTGACGCCAAACTAGGTGCGGCTGCGGAGTATTTTTATTCCCATCACCGCAAAACGGCCTATTATCACCCGGCCACCTTCTACGCGTGTCATGGGATCAAGCAGGTCGCGCAGCCGTTGGAAAACTTTAACACGTTAATGCTGATGCCGATTAGCGTTGCGGTTGGACAGCTAAAACGGCCGACGCACCGGTGGGCCGTCACGCGCTGGCTAGAGCAGCGTGCTGACATTCATGAGGACTAGCGGAGTGCGTAACGTTCAATTGCCTGCGCCACACCGTCTTCATCGTTAGTGCCAGTAACGGCGGTGGCGCGGGCCTTCACGGTGGGGATGGCGTTGCCCATGGCGATACCGGTACCCGCGTAATCAAACATAGATAGATCATTGGCCTGGTCACCAAGTACCATCACTTCATCGGGCTGGATGTGCAAAGTTGCAGCTAGGCCAGCAAGGGCGTTCCCCTTGCTGGCCTTTTGGTTGAGAATCTCCAAAAAGTACGGTTCGCTCTGCACAATGGTGTATTCGGAGCGGATGGTCTCGCCCAGATATGCTTGTAGTTGGTCAATTTTATTAGGTGCGTCGATAAACATCACCTTTGCAAACCGCTTGTCCCGCGCAAAGTCGTCAGGGGTGCGCACGGCCAACTTGATGAAGGTGAGGCGCGCCTCCGTACGGGTCCGCTCGGAGGTCGGCGACTGCCCCGCGTACAGCATATCATCATCCTCGGCGTGGACGTCGACGCGCAGTCGTTGGCTGATGTCGTAGAAGCGCGCGTAATCACTGAGGGCCAGCTCGTGCTGCAGTAGGACGGTGCCGCTAGCACAGGTCTGCACGAGCGCACCATTATAAGCAATGGCGTAGTCAGTATCAGTGGTCATACCGAGGGGATTGAGGTACGTAGCAATGCCCGGCAGTGGCCGCCCGGTACACAGAACTACGTGTATGCCGGCCGCTTTGGCCGCCAGAATGGCTTCACGGTTGCCCCGACTAACGTTATTGTCGGTACCAAGCAGGGTGCCATCCATATCGGTTGCAATCAGCTTAATGGTCAATTCAGCTACCTCCGGTTGTTATAGCATTCCGTTAATGCGCGGGTCGATAATTTGGCCGTGAGCAAGGTACCGTTGAAACTCTCCGTACGCGGGTTGCCAGTGCTCATCGTCTTTGGGGGTCAACATGACCTTCGGGAAAAAGTAGCGTTGGTCGCCGCTGACTTTGCCGGTGATTGCGGCCACTAACGGACTCAGTGTGGATAGCTCCTCCAGAGAACCATCCAGTTGCATAATCTCGATTTGTGTCTTGGGGCTGGCGCTCGTCGGGTCATACTGGTCATAAGGCAGGTCAAAGCTGTTGTTGATGGCCGTGTAGTATTCGGGATCAAAGCCAGCATCCGCCACCGCTTTGCTCATCGCGGGTAGGAGCCCCTCAGTGCCAGTCGAAAATGGTAGGGACTTGAGTGGTCGCCGGTTCAGAAAGCGGTCGGCGAGGTCGCTGAGGATAGGGTCGGGATACCTTTGCCAGTAGTGGAAGTACGTGGTGAGCACCCCGTCGTCTAGTTGCAGGTAGTCGTCCAGCGTGAAGTCCTGGTCAAAGAAGGGAATCAGCAGTCGTGGCCGGAACTCCTTTTTGACGCTGCCGGCTTCATACAGCTCTTTGGCCCGCTTCAGGACGCCAGTCAGAACAACTTCCATGCCGCGGGATACGGGGTGGAAGTAGACCTGCTGGTACATTTGGAACCGGCTCACGATGTAATCCTCGACGGCGTGCATACCGTTGGGTTCAAAGGCGATGCCGCCAGCGTAAGGGCGCATGACGCGCAAAATGCGGGTCAGGTCAAAGAGGCCGTAGTTGGTGCCAGTATTGTACGCATCGCGCAGGAGGTAGTCCATCCGGTCGGCATCAATTTGGCTGCTGATCATCTGAACAACTTGCGGGTTAGGGTAGTGATGGTCAATGACGCTAGCCACTTGTGCAGGAAAATCAGGGCTGACGCGTCGGAGAATGGCATTGACGCGGGTGGTGGGGCTGGTAATAATTTCCCGGGTAATATCCTCGTGATTGGTATTAAAAATGTGTTCAAAGGTGTGGGAGTACGCGCCGTGTCCAATATCGTGCAGTAACGCGGCACACAGGGTGAGCAGGCGTTCTGAGTTGTCCCATAGGCCATCGTCGGGACGTTGGCTGGGATAGTTGGCGGCAAAGTTGTCGCAGATTTCTCGGGCAATCTCATAGACACCGAGGGAGTGGGTGAAGCGGGTGTGCTCGGCCCCCTGGAACACGATGCTGCTGACACCGAGCTGGTGAATGCGGCGCAGGCGCTGCATTTCGGGTGAATTGATGAGGTCCAGGATGACACGATCCTGGACGTGGATGTAATTATGTACCGGGTCGCGGAAGACCTTTTCGCGCGGTAACTTTTCGTTTGGCATGGAGTACCCCCTTGGGAATGTTTCTACTACTTTAAGTATAGCCAAAGTCGCCCGCCACGGCTACGTTTTACGAGCAACAAATAACGGAACGAAGCGCAGGCGGGGGGCGGCAGCGTCGGCCGGATCGGTGAGCTGCGGATT
>NZ_BCVS01000055.1:0-16152 GCF_001591865.1 Lacticaseibacillus pantheris DSM 15945 = JCM 12539 = NBRC 106106 | reverse complement strand
GGAGTACCCCACGTAAGCCGCAGCTCACCGATCCGGCCAACGCTGCCGGCTACCACTACAACAAACTCTCACTGCCGGCAAAAGATTCCGGTGGGTGTCCGTACCGGTTTGCGGTAGAATTACAGTAACAAAGGACGTGTACACGATAACTACGGAGGTTAGATGATGCTTTACTTTGAAAACGACTACGCTGAAGGTGCCGCCCCCGCCGTCCTACAGGCGTTAGTGGACAGCAACATGGAACACCTACCCGGATACGGTGAAGATAAATACAGTAAACGGGCCGCGGACAAAATCCGCACGGCTTTGGATTGTCCCCAGGCTACCGTTAAGTTCATCACCGGCGGCACGCAGACTAACGCGCTGGCGCTTGATATTTTGCTGGCACCCTACGAGGGCATTATTGCCGCCGACACCGCGCACATCAACACTCACGAAGCGGGGGCAATCGAGTTCACTGGCCACAAGGTGTTGGCTCAACCAAGTCAGTCGGGTAAAATCGACGCAACCACCATCCAAAAATTTCTGGAGGAGTGGCGGGCAGACGGTAGCCACGAACACATGGTACAGCCGGGAATGGTGTACTTAACTTTCCCAACTGAGTACGGGACACTGTACACCGCCGAAGAGTTGCGTGCAATTAGTGATGTTTGTCGGGCGAACGCCCTCCAGTTGTATGTTGATGGCGCCCGTTTGGCATACGGCTTGGCAGCGTCCGCAGACGTGACTTTGCCATTGCTGGCTGAACTATGCGACGCATTTTATATTGGTGGCACCAAGTGTGGTGCGCTCGCTGGCGAAGCGCTGGTTATTCCGCGCCCCGAGCGTGTGCCTGCCCACCTAGTTAATCGCATCAAGCAACACGGCGCGTTGGTGGCTAAGGGGCGCCTGCTAGGGGTGCAGTTTGACGCGTTATTTACGGATGGTTTGTACTTACGTTTAGGTGAACATGCCTTGGCGATGGCTGCCACTTTGCATGACGCATTGGTGGACAACGGTTTGCAGCTGTTTATCGACTCGCCCACCAACCAGCAATTCGTCGTGCCGGATAATGCCCAGCGGGACCAGTTGGCCAAGATGGTGCGGTTTAGCGTTTGGGGTAAGTACGACGATACGCATACCGTCATCCGGCTCGCGACTAGTTGGGCCACGACGGCTGAGGATGTGGCGGCACTGGATGCGGAGTTGCGGCGACTATGATGGGGGTGGAAGGATAATATGACGGTTAAGGGCACGATTACGAGTATGCGTGACGATTTGAGTGGTGCGGAGCGCAAAGTGGCCGACTACATTGTGCATAATCCTGAAAATGTATTGGCGATGAATGGTCACCAGTTGGCGAGCGCCGCGGGTACCAGTGCGCCGACCGTTAGTCGTTTAGTGAAACGCCTTGGCTTTGACACGTACACCCAGCTGAAGGTGCAACTGGGGGCAGACCAGGGTGCCGGTGCAGGCGAGTTTAACGGTGATGAAGAAATTCGAGCACACGAAAGCTTGAAAAGTATCACTACCAAGCTACTACAGAATGCTGAACGTTCTTTGCATGAAACGATTGATCAGGTGCGGGACGACGATGTCAATTTGTTAGTCACCAAATTGGAGCAGGCCGACTTAATTCTCTGTTTCGGTGTTGGTGCGTCTTACCTAGTCGCCCAAAATATTGCCCAAAAGTGGTCCCGCATTGGTAGCGACGTGATTGCGAGTGATGACCTTAACCAGATACTGCCCCTTGCGGTGAATAAACAAAAGAAAATTGTGTTTTGGTTTATCTCTAATTCTGGCGAATCGCCCGAAGCAGTGATGGGTGCACGCATGGCGCGTCAACAGGGTGTGACCACCGTTGCCCTGACGAAACTGGGGGATAACTCGTTGGTGCGCAACGCCGATATTGTTGTTCAAACATCACAACCCGCAGAAGCAACAATTAGGTTTGCGGCTACCCAGTCGCTACACGCACAATTCATGTTGATTGACACCATTTACTACGCCTATGTCAGCAAGCACTACGATGACGCAAAACAACGGATTACAGATTCGCGGTCGTTGTTAGCGGAATATAAGCGCAGGTTCATGGATAGTACGCACAATTAACTGGTTGGTAAATTCATACTCGAGAAATTATATTTCAAGGCTAAAATAAAAACGTTGAAATTAAATTTTAAAGATGTTACACTCAAGTCATCAAGGAAAGGGCTTTCATTTCCGGATGACTTTTTTATTTAACTAATTAGGGAGGTGACGCTGTTTGCTAGGATTTTCGGTTTACCTGAGTCGGGAGCTAGATGCGGGAACCCATGAGTATATTCACCAAATGGCTCAGACTGGTTACGAAACAGTTTTTACTTCGTTGCACATCCCCGAGGATGATGTGAACGTTCTACTCACAAGGCTGCGACAACTAACGGCCTGGTGCCAGGAGGAGCAAATGCAGGTGGTTGCTGATGTGTCTGCGGATGGTTTTGAACGGTTAGGGTGGTCATTACAGGATTACCAAACTGTCAGTTCTACTGGACTAACAGGTCTACGCATTGATGATGGCATTAATATGCGTGACGTTGCGTTGTTGAGTAACCACATGTTGGTCGCGCTGAATGCCAGTACATTGTCAGAGCAAGACTTAACCACGTTACGGACGGAGCAAGCGAATTTTGACAACATTGAGGCGTGGCACAACTACTACCCCCGGCCCGAGACAGGCCTGGACCGCCAGTGGTTTTTGAGTAAAAATCAGTGGCTACACCAACATGGACTTAAGGTTATGGCCTTTGTGCCAGGAGATGGGCAAAGGCGCGGGCCACTCTTTAAGGGATTACCGACGTTGGAGGAGCACCGACAGATCCGACCAATTTGGGCAACGGTGGATCTCCTGAATTTAGATGTGGATAGCGTGTTTGTGGGTGACGAAACGGTTACCGAGGACACCATGAAGACGATTGCCGCGTACGTTCAAACCGAAATAATTAGTCTGCATGTTAGCGGTCTCCCTGAGAAGCTGCAGGGTACTGAATGGCATAACCGTCCAGACGTTGCGCGCGATGTGATCCGTTTCCAGGAGGCGAGGACGCGGCAATTACTGTCAACAGAACCCGGCGAGGTGGCACAAAGTCGTCCGGTTGGCAGCCTCACCGTGGATAACTCACGGTACGGTCGGTATGCTGGTGAAATACAGATAACGAGACATGATTTGCCGGCCGACAAAGCGGTGAACGTTGTGGGCCGCGTTTGTCAGGCAGACCGAGTGGCGTTAGACCTAATTGATGCAGACCGAGCAGTGCAATTAGTAACTGATGATTAAGGCCGCGTATTATGTAGGCCAAGAAAAGGAATTGATGATAATGGATTTAGCAAGTTTAACAACAGAAACACGTAATGAACGTACAAGCCACTTAGACGAGATGAGTATTCACGAATTTGCAGAAACGATGAATAGTGAGGACCAAACGGTGGCGGTTAGTGTCCACAACGCGTTGCCCGCGATTGAGCAGTCAGTTGCCACCATTGCAGCGCGGTTCAAACGGGGCGGCCGGCTGTTTTACATTGGGGCCGGCACGAGTGGTCGCTTAGGGGTTCTGGATGCCGCCGAGTGTGTCCCGACCTTTGGCACCGATCCAGAAATGGTACAGGGATTGATTGCGGGCGGTATGTCCGCGATGACGGTAGCCGTTGAGGGCGCGGAGGACGATCCAGAGCTGGCCGTAAAGGATTTACGGTCACACCAGTTGGGCACTGACGATACGGTGGTGGGAATTGCCGCCTCTGGTCGTACACCCTATGTGGTTGGTGGTCTGGATTATGCTCACGAAATTGGCGCAGCGACAATTAGTTTAGCGTGCAATACCAACGCCGTAATTTCCCGACACGCTCAGACGGCCATCGAAGTACCGGTAGGTCCAGAGGTGTTGACCGGGTCAACGCGGTTAAAGGCTGGTACGGCACAGAAATTGGTCCTAAACATGTTATCGACTGGTTCGATGGTGCAGATTGGTAAGGTGTACGGCAACTTGATGGTGGACGTCCGGCCGACTAACGAAAAGCTGGTCGAGCGGAGTCAACGCATCATCATGCAGGCCACTGATACAAGTAGCGAGACTGCAGCGAAGGCCTTTCGTGAATCTGGTGAGAACGTTAAGTTAGCCATCGTTATGGTGTTGACCGGTTTAGGCCCTGATGAAGCGGCACAAAAGCTGAGTGATGCCGATGGCTTTATTGGTCGGGTGAAGGTGGATTAGGAATTATACATTTGGTAAGGAGAGAGCATCATGGCAGATAAGTATCAAAATATCGGTGATGGCATTTACGACCACGTTGGTGGCCCCGAGAATGTCTCAAAGCTGATCCATTGTATGACGCGTGTGCGCATGACCATTCGTGATGATAGCGAGGTCGATATTGAAGGGCTTAAGAAGGTACCCGGCGTCCTCGGGGTTGCGCAGGAGGACACACTGCAGGTCATCGTTGGTCCGGGTGTGGTGAACAAAGTCGCGCAGGCCATGGTCGACGAAGTGGGTGTCGATTTAGGTGAACCGTTCCCTGATTCAGCGAAAAAGGGCACAAGCTATGCGAGTGGCAAGTCCGCGGTTGAGGCCAAGGCGGCGGAAGTGCACGCGGCCCAAAAAGCCAAACTGAAGCAGACCTGGTGGCGTGCGGCGTTGAAGCATATTAGCTCCATCTTCATTCCTTTGATTCCGGCGTTTGTCGGTGCGGGGCTGATTTCCGGTATTGCCGGGATTCTGGCTAACATGCAGACTGCCGGGGACTTGGGCGCTAGCTGGACGACGTTTATCACCGTGCTCAAAGTTATCAACGGTGGTCTGTTTACCTACCTGAATATTTACGTTGGTATTAACGCGGCCAAAGAATTTAAGGCAACACCTGGATTGGGTGGTATCATTGCGGGCCTGATTTATCTACCCGGTGTGATTGCGCCCGTCACAATTCCCAATATTTTTACCGGCTCGCCCTTAGTTGCCGGTTCTGGCGGGATTATCGGGGTACTGTTTGCCGTATGGGTAATGTCTTACGTAGAGCGTCTATTCCACAAGTACATTCCTGATTCAATCGATATTATTTTTGTTCCGTTTTTGACGCTATTAATTGTCGGCTGCTTTACCATCTTTTTGGTGATGCCAACTGCTGGTTGGGTGTCCAACTCGTTAGTGGGTTCCATTAACTGGGTGCTCAATGTTGGTGGAGCGTTCTCCGGATTTATGCTGGGACTCTTCTTCCTGCCAATGGTTATGTTGGGGTTACATCAAATTTTGACGCCAATTCATCTAGAAATGATCAAGAGCATGGGCAACACGCCTTTGCTACCAATTTTAGCTATGGCGGGTGCTGGTCAGGTTGGTGCAGCCATTGCCCTGTGGATTCGTTGCCGGAAGAATAAGCAGTTAACCGGCATGATTAAGGGGGCGTTGCCCGTTGGTATCTTAGGCGTGGGTGAACCGTTGATTTATGGGGTGTCACTGCCGCTGGGCCGTCCGTTCATTACTGCCTGTGTGGGTGGTGGTATCGGTGGTGCCGTAATTGGTGCTATCGGCGGCATTGGTGCTACTTCAATTGGACCATCAGGTATGGCCCTCATTCCGTTGATTGATAATGGCAAGTGGTTAGGCTACGTCTTTGGCCTACTCGCCGCTTATGCCGGTGGTTTCCTGGCAACGTACTTCTTTGGTGTACCGAAGACAGCTATGTTGGCACATGATGCTAATGGTAACCTGATCGATGATGCGATTGCTACTGAGAGCAAAGAAGAACGAGCTACGACTGCCGACGTTGACCAGATTATGACTGCCGCACCGATTCCTGGCGCTAACACGGGCCTAGTTGCTCCGGTAGCTGGTTCCCTCGTTCAGATAACGGAAGTCAAAGATGATGCCTTTTCCCAAAAAATGTTGGGTGACGGCTTTGCCATCGAACCAACGATGGAGGCAATTGCCGCACCAGCTGATGGAACGATTATCAGCCTGACTAATACAAAACATGCCTTTACCCTCAAGACTGGTACTGGCTTGGAACTGCTAGTACATTTGGGTCTGGATACCGTGGAGCTTGGTGGCGTACCATTCAGCTTTGACATTCAGCCTGGTCAGCAAGTAATTAGTGGTCAGCAGATCGGTACGATGGACTTACAGCAAATTAAGGATGCGGGTAAGGACACGACTGTCATCACGGTCATTACCAACATGGACGCCGTGGCTAACGTCACCGAGTACTATAATGGTCCAGTTGACGTTGGCGCGCCGGTGCTTCAGGTACGTAATAAGTAACTTTCTGTGCACTACAATTTAATACTTTCTCTACTGTGCAAAGCCGTCGCGCGAATCTACCCAGATATTCGTGTGGCGGTTTTTTTGTGGCCTTTGGGGACATAATTTGGGCAAATGATTGTGGTTGTTGAGATTATTACTAGCTGTGAATGATAAAACCATCAACATTGGCTTGATAAGTAGGGTAATATTACTTGTGGATACACTGCAAGGTTGCCTTAGTAGCAGGCGTTGTCACCACTTTAATGTTTAAACATATGGTGAAAAATTGTCGATCTTAATCTTTTTGGGAGTAATTGACAGCGCATACATTAAGGAGTATAACAACCTTGTAGTTGTTATGATGACATAACAACTATGTGGGGTGAACAGGACATGTCAAACGAAATCCCTTTGTACCAAAACATGATTAATGATCTAATTCATCAAATTGAGGGTGGCAAACTGCAACAGGATGCTAAATTGCCATCAGAAGCTGACCTTGGTGATTCTTATAGTGTGAGCCGCATTACGGTGAGGCGTGCGTTAGCAGAGCTCGTTGACCGCGGATACATTTATAAACGTCATGGCATTGGCTCCTTTGTTGCACGGAAAAGTATCCCCAAGACCAACGCCATTCCGGGCATGATCAACCTGGAAAAAGTGATTCGGTCAATGGACGCTCAGCCAAGAATTGAGCTGAAGGACTTTCGACTAATTGTTAATGGGTCGGAACCGGTCGTCCGTTCCAACCTGGGATTGAACTCCGACGATTATCTGTACGTCATTGACTACCAAATTTTTGCCGATGACGACTTAGTGGGGTTAGTTCATTGGTACCTGCCATACGCGCAGTTTCCCAATCTCTATTTGAGTGAGTTAGAGCGACACCAGTTATTACCGTTACTGGTGAGCAAGTACGAGTTTAAACCTGAGTTCCAAACGCACCGTAGTAGCGACCTAGCAACGCGAGCCGAAAAGCATTTGTTCGGTTCGGTTCCAGGGAACGTAATGGTTCATTTGCGGCTCACAGGCACGGTGCAGGGAAAGTCCTTGATTTACGGTGAGATCACCTTAACGGGACAAGTAACTATGTACTTATATTGAGGAGGACTTACTTATGGGTGAACCAGATATTGTATTAACGCGAGTGGACAACCGCCTTGTGCACGGGCAGGTCGGTGTTGTGTGGACGTCATCGGTGGGAGCAAACCTCCTGTTGGTGGCAAATGATGACACTGCCGAGGACGAATTACAGCAACAACTGATGTCGGCCACTGCAGATTCATCCGGGGTGGGTATCCGCTTTTGGACAATTGATAAGACCATCAGTACTATTCACAAAGCTAGCGCGCGTCAGCACATTTTCCTAGTTGTGCGGACACCACAGGATGCTCGGCGTCTGGTGGAAGGTGGCGTGCCGATTCACGAGTTGAATATTGGAAACATGCACTTTTCTGACGGTAAGGAACAGGTTACAAAGTACACCTATATGAACCAACAGGATAAGGACGACTTGCGGGCTGTTGCTGACGCCGGGGTGAATGTCTTTATCCAGGAAACTCCAGATGACAAAAAAATAAAAATTCAGGAAGTGATTTAAATGTCAGTTACCCTAGTACAGGGGTTGCTCATTGGGCTCTTCGCCATTATTGCCGGCATCGACTTCTGGTTGGAAGGCTTCTACATCTTTCGGCCAATGATTGTCTGCACGGTTACGGGGTTGATTTTGGGCGACTTAAAGCTCGGCATTATTGCCGGTGGTTTAACGGAACTTGCATTTGCCGGATTAACTCCGGTCGGCGGGACCCAGCCGCCTAACCCCATTATGGCTGGGATTATGACTGTTGTTCTCGCATACACGACGGGACACTCGCCAGCCACTGCCATCGGTTTGGCACTACCATTCAGTATTTTGATGCAATACATTATTCTTTTCTACTACTCAGCATTCTCTGTTTTAACCAAGAAGTTGGATGAATACGCCGCTAAGGCCGAAACGCGTAAGTTTGCGTTGTTGGTACTGACGCCAACAGTCATTGTTGCTCTGTCTTACGGGATTATCGCCTTTCTGTCAGTTTACGGTGCGCAAGAACCAATGCGTGCCCTGGTTAACGCGATGCCGGTATGGTTGAGCCATGGCTTTGAAATTGCTGGTAGTATCCTGCCAGCCGTTGGGTTTGGGCTGTTGCTCAAGAGTATGCTGAAGGCTGAGTTCGTGCCGTACTTGCTGCTGGGATTCACGGCTGCCTGCTTTATTAAGTTTGGTAACCTGATGCCAGTTGCTGTAATCGGTATTGCCCTCGCATTTATCGAGTTCTACCGCGATCGTAAGGATGACGAGAAGGACAAAAAGCTACAGGCGGCGCTCGACTCAATGAAATCGGATGGAGATGATGACGATGGCATCTGAAGACACACCAAAGCGTAACAAGTTAACGCGTCGTGATATCACTAAATTGGCTTTGCGGTCACTATTTAACCAGTCAGCCATGAACTACGAACGGATGCAGGCTGATGGCTGGGCGTACGCGATGATGCCCGTACTCAAAAAGACGTATGGTGACGATAAAAAGGGTTTCAGCGAGGCCATGAAGGCCAACCTGGAATTTATCAACACCAACAACTACGCAGCTCCGCTCCTAATGGGTTTGGAAGCATCGTTGGAAGAAAATGGTCAAAAACGTTCAACCATTGATGGGCTGCGGATTGCCCTTTTTGGACCGTTAGCCGGTATTGGTGATGCCATTACTTGGTTCACAATTTTGCCAATTGTGGCAGGAATTTCTGCCTCCTTTGCAAAGCAGGGTAGTATTCTCGGACCACTGATCTTCTTCATCGTCTATGTTGGCTTGTTCTTCGCCCGTATTCCCATCGCACACTTGGGGTATACTGCCGGGACTAACGCCATCAGCCGTATTCGGGAAAGCTCAGCGATGATTTCTCGTGCTGCCAGCATCCTTGGCTGTACCGTAATTGGTGGGCTGATTGCGACTTATGTTCAAATCTCCGTGAAGACGAAGATTCCGGTTACTGCGACTAAGTCAATTTCCATTCAGACTCAATTTTTCGACAATATTTTCCCTAACATTCTACCGTTGGGTTACACGTTCCTGCTGTACTACCTGTTGAAGAAGAAGAATGTCAGTCCGGTTGTACTGATTCTGATCACCTTTGTACTGGCAATCGTACTCTCATGGTTAGGGGTGCTCTAGAATGCAAATTATTATTACTGGCCACGGCCACTTTGCTACTGGTCTGCAATCCACCATCGAGTTACTGGCTGGCCCGCAGGCACAACTGAAATATGTGGATTTTACCAGCGGAATGTCAGAATCAGAGTTACACGATGAGCTGCTGAAAAATACGTCACAAGACGAACCGGTTTTGTTCTTCTGTGATCTGTTGGGTGGAACACCATTCAAGCAGGCTGTCACCATCACCACAGAGATCACACCCGACAATGCGGTGGTTGTCGGCTGCAACGTGGGGTCTCTCCTCGAGGTGTCACCGAGCCTCAGTTCGTATTCCGGTGCTGCCGGCGATTTAGCAGATCAGTTGGTTGAACTCAGCCAGCAGCACACCAGTCATTTCAAGTTACAAAGTCATGCCACCAAGGTTGACGATGATGAAGATGGTATCTAGTACCGGGTACCACTGATGCCATGAAATGACCTACAGTTCTATCTCTACTGCGCAAAGGCGCGCCGCGAATTCTACCCAGATATTCGCGGCGCGCCCTTTGCGTATCAAACGCTATATTTAGTTGATGAAGCGAGTGTTTTTGGCTTTCCAGTCCTCTAGCTTGATTCTGACCCAGAAGCTGTAGATACCCAGTGTGATAATTGAAAGCAACAACCACTTAATCCAGTTGCCGAATAAGCCCACAGCCGAACCGTCAAACTGCATCCGGTGGCCATCAATAACAGTATGGTTGATGCGCCAGCCATATATCATTGTCAGCGACCACGGATAACAGATACCAAACGTACAGACAGTCACGATGAAGCCCAGGATGGACCAGCCAATTAGCGATAGCAAGCCTCCATCAAAGAAGGACTGCCGCCCATATTTTTCTTCCAAGTTTAAATTCTCCCAGATGCCTCGTTAAGCAATCGTTCCCTCGACCGTCTCAATATCACCCTGGCCGTCACGTTCCACAATGGCCGTGATGGCTGCGGTGATTCCACGTACGTCGTCGTCTAGCCCGAGTGATGGCGTGTTCGGTCGGTTGGTGACTTGGTCGGGGAGAAACGGAATGTGCATGAAGCCCGCCTGAATGTTGAGGAACTCTTTATCCCGCATGTACTGCACCTGGTACATGATGTGGTTGCAGACGTACGTGCCCGCGCTGTTCGAAACGCTTGCGGGCAGGCCCGCCGCCCGGATGGCCCGCGTCATCGCCTTGATGGGGAGCTGAGCAAAGTAGGCGTTCTCCCCGTCGGCGTGGATAGTGTGATTCAGCGGTTGGTAGCCCGCGTTGTCCTCAATACGGCCGTCATCCAGGTTGATGGCGACCCGTTCCGGAGTGAGGCCAAAGCGACCACCAGCTTGGCCGATATTCAGCACGTAGTCTGGTTGCTCCTGCACGATTGCGTCGTGCACTACCTCGGCACACCGGTTGAAGATTGTGGGAATTTCTAGTTTAACAATTTGTGCGTCCGCGATGGTGTCAGGCAGGCGTTTGACCGCCTCAATTGCGGGGTTAATTTTATCTGGGCCGAACGGATCAAAGCCGGTAACAAGAATCTTCATATTGAACCTCCATATGATAATTGTGTTTAGAACGCCAGAAAGTACATTAAGCCGATTTGTAGTACTAATAAAATAATGGCTACGGGGGCCTGCTGCCGAATAACGCCCATCTCGTCGTCCATCTCCATTAACGCAACGGGGAGGGAGTTGAAGTTAGCCGCCATTGGGGTCATCAGTGTGCCACAGTAACCGGACGTCATGCCGATGGCGGCGACCACGGCGACGTTACCGCCCTGCGCAATCACGAAGGGTACGCCGATAGCTGCGGTGATAACAGCAAAGGCCGCAAAGGCGTTACCCATGATGGCAGTGAACACGGCCATTGCCACACAGTATAGCACGACCCCACCAAATTGATTACCGGCTGGGAAGACGCCCGCAATCAACTTTGCAGTTAGAGTGCCCACACCCGCTGCGGTGAAGACCGCACCGAGCGTTGCCAGTAGCTGTGGCAGTACGCCGGGTGCGCCAACTGAACGGACCATGCGTTGCGTATCGCTGTAAACCTGTTTGCCCGAAGTACGGGTCATGACGATTGCAACGATGAGTGAAACTAGCGCACCAATCCCGATACCGACCTGACCACCGAGACTAGTAAACTGTGCGATGATAATGGACACGACGGCCAGCACGATGCTCGGTAGGAAAATCCAACCACCAAGTCGATGGGCCGCGGCGGTCGCGTTTTGAACGTTAACGGCGGGCAGATGACCCACTTTGATTTGGCGAGCCAGGGCGAGCACGCCGATGATGACCAGCATGGTGCCGACAACGGTGGCAGGGATGAAATCGCCAAAGGCAAAGATGATGGCGAGGAACGTCCAGAACGTGCCGGTACCGAAGCGGGCCGGATTCGACCGGTCGCGAAATGATTCGATGGCGGCCAGTGCCATCATGGCGCCGATAAGTGCGTACAACGCAATAAGTAAGTTATTCACCATTATTTGTGACCCCCTTTGCTGTTATCCGCACGAAAACGGCGGTCGAATAGCGTGTTGTAGATGATGGTGACCACCAGCATCGTGATGGCTACGGGGATGCTGGCAATGACGATGCTCATCGCGCTGACGGGCTTGCCCAGTGACTTCATGGTGCTAGCGATGAGTAGGACACCCCCCGAAGCAACGAACAGGTTCTGGGCAAAGAAGTTTCCGAGGTTATCCACGGCCGCGCTCCGCCCCTTGGTGAGGTCAACCTCCGCCGGGGTGAGTTGCCGGTGCTGGCCGGCTGCCGCCTGAACCATTGGCTGGATGAGGGGCCGCACGAACTGCACTTGTCCTGATAGGCTGATACCAAAGACGTTGGCCAGGGCGCGAATGATGACGTACAGGTTCAGGATGCGTCCGGGTGTGAGGCGTTTGAGCTTCTGGATGGCCTCCACGGCGACTTGTTTCAGACCGTGACTTTCTACTAGCCCAATCATGGGCAAAGTGAGGAAGAATAGTGAGACCATGCGGTTATCCAGGAAGCTTTGTCCCAGAGTATGTAGTAGGTCGGGGATGGACATCCCGGCAAAGAGGCCGGTGACAATTGCGGCGATCACCACCACGGCGGTGGTATCCCACTTAAGGGCAAACCCAACGACAATGATGACGATGCCCAGTAATTTTAGGTATTCCATTTGCTTTCTCCTGTGATTGAATTTTTGATGGGTGATGGTACTTCCGGGTAAAGTCCCTTATGCTCTGGCTTTTACCCGCGGGGCTCCGCTCTGTTTCTCGTCTTCTCCAGCGCCCTCACCAACTGTTGCATCACCTCGCGCCACTCCCCGTATGTTTCCGGGTCGGTCTGCCTTAGTGCCTCCACAATTAGCTTGGTATTGCGCGGTAACTGGCTCCGTAACTCCGTCAGTGTCGACGCCTCCGTCCGCTGAATGATTCCGTACGCTGCATTGAGCGCCGCCGCTTTGGTCTCGTCATCCAGCGTGTCCACCCAGAGGTTAATCGTTCGCTGTGCCCGCTGTGATAGCGCGCTGGTGGTGGGGAGGTAGGCAAAGTCGTCGCCGTCAACCTGCCACGTGAACGGATCGTGTTGCCGCGGCCCCTTTGCCTTGCTCCGCACGACGCTGAAGTCGCGTGTCCGCTCCATAATCATGCCGATGACCGAATTTTCTGGGACTAACTTGTGGACAACTGCACCCGCACCAGTGGGTAACGGTGCCCCCAAACCAGGACCATCTAGGTTGTACACACTAATAATCCGTTGCTGGGCCTGCCGACTGTTGTGAATGTACGCGTACGCCGCCAAGTTACCACCCTTGGAGTGACCACCAATGTAGAACCGTCCGGGGTATCGCTCAAGCTGGTGGCGCACATACCGGGCCGCGTCGACCTGCGACGGCGTGGCGTCCATGTAGGTCATGTTGAAATCCTCTTTCCAGTCCACGAAGCTGGCCCGCGTCCCCCGAAACGCAACGTAATAGAGTTCTGGGGCCAGGCGTAACGTCATGACTGAAAATTGCTGCTGCAGCTCCAGGTCGCGGCGGTTGAGGTAATCGAGAATTTGCGTACGCGCAAATCGTGGTGAACGTCCCAACAGGCGGACTAGCTGCCGGTTGCCATCCTCGTTCCAGGTGCCGGTGACCAGATTGTCCAGTGCGGGCATGGCCGCCAGCACGCCGAGGTTGGGGATGTCGCGTTGAGCAAAGTCGTCTAGGTTCAGGTATGCGAGTTGGGCTAGCGCGGTCGCCTCAACTGGATTGAGCGGCATCACGTTAGGCGCTTCCGTACGTGGTTGCGCCAAGTAATCGAGCATGGTGGCCATTGCATCTACTTCCTTTCGTGCATTACCACCATATTATAACGTAAGCCCATTAATTGTCTTTATGCGTCAAAGATGTGCGGGTGTTGTCCCGGTGGAAAAACGGTCGCAATCAAATTGTTGTGCCCGTCAGTAATTTCGTGCACCGGTACGGTGAGGCGGGCTTCCCACACCATGTTGTTGCGCACACGCTGCCACATGTGTGGACTGAGGCTATGAAACTCCACGCGCATGGTGCTGGGATCGGCGGCGCGACGCAGCTCAATCACGCCAAATTTATCGGTGGCGACGGTCAGCGTCTGTTCGTGTTCGTCACCATGAATGTCGGGTTGCGTTGCGAGTTGGCGAAACGGATGGGTGGCCATGTATGCATCAATGTTCGGCGTTGGGTGCAAAGTAATGGTGAGTCCCATCAACGTAATGTCGATATCCTGCTCGGTACTGCCTTCCTGTTTCTGTCGGTCCACCACGCGCCGGGCAACCTGCTGGCCCAGTTGGGTAATGGCGTCCAGTTGTAGGGCGACGTCGGCGGTAATGGCCTCAATGAACTCGTCCTTCATGTTCATAGCGATTTCCCCCTCGTATGTAAATGCTGAGACATAGCTGTGTACGTATATTGTATGCGGTTTAACCCGCAATGAGAATGGTTTATGTCAGACAAAGTAACATTTATTTTGTGATTGAATAACGCAAATAGTCCCCAGGCGACTTTGCCCGGGGACTAAGGTGTTTCTACATATTAAATGGTCGAACTACTATTGTCCGGTCCACTGCCACGGATCCTGGCGCCATTGCCGGACGCTATCCAGCTCGGAGCTAGGCAGGTGGCCGTGGGCAACGGCAGCGTTGATGAGGTGGTCGTAATCAGTGAGGCTGGTGAGGTTGATGCCGGCTTCCGCAAAGTTGCGCGTGGCGTCGGGCAACTGGTAGCTAAAAATTGCGCAAATGCCGAGCACGGTGGCGCCGGCCGCCTGAACGGCTTTGGCCGCGTTCAGCACACTACCGCCCGTGGAAATCAGGTCGTCGATAAGCACCACTTTGTCGGTCGCCGTCAGTTTACCCTCAGTTTGTTTTCCTTGGCCGTGGTCCTTAGGTTTTGCACGGACGTAAATGAGTGGCAGGTTGAGGTTAGCGGCGACCAAAGTAGCGTGGGGGATGCCGGCGGTGGCCACGCCGCCAATAACGGTAGCGTCTGGATACTGCTCGGCAATCGTCCGGGTGAGGCCGACCGCAATTTGTTCGCGTACACGCGGGTAGGCGATGGTGAGGCGGTTATCCGTGTATATCGGCGCCTTGATACCACTCGCCCAAGTAAATGGCGGCGTGGTGCGCAGCGTGACGGCGTTGATGTCCAGCAGGTCGCTGGCGATTAGGTTGGCGATATCCTCATTCATTGAGTGGTTCCTCCCAAAGTGATTTGATGTGTTGATAAGCTGCGACGGGGTCGGCCGCCTGGGTGATTGGCCGGCCAACGACAATTCCCCGGCTGCCGGCACGGCGAGCGGCGTCGGGAGTCATAACCCGTACCTGATCATCGTGGACGGCGTTGGCGAGGCGAATACCAGGGGTGATGAAGAGAAAGTCATCTGGGAGCCCGGGTTGCATACGCGCTACTTCGGCCGCGCTGGAAACGACGCCGTCCAAGCCACTGGTTGCCGCAAGTTGAGCGAGGTGGTTGACGGATTCGGGTAGGGGCACGGCGACCTGTTGCTCGTCGCGTAGAGCTGTTGGGCTGGTGGACGTTAGCTGGGTAATGGCCAAGATCTTCGCGGGGGCAACACCACTAGCAGCAGCGCCATCGCGGATGCCGCGTTTGGCTGCGGCCATCATTACGCTACCCCCCTGAGCGTGAACGGTGGTGAGGGCGACACCGAGGGCGCCGATAATACGGCCGGCGCTTTCCACGGTGTTGGGGATGTCGTGGAGCTTAAGGTCAAGGAAGACGCGGACGCCCAGCGATTGCAAAGCCTGGACGATGGCGGTGCCACCTTGGTAATAGAGTTCCATGCCGACTTTGCAGAACAGCTCTTCCGGATGTGGGAACCGGCGGACAAAGGCCAGGGCGTCGGCGGGGGTGGGGAAGTCTAGTGCGATGATCACGGGTGGGGCTGAATGCGGATTGATGGACAAAATAAAACACCTCACAGACTGCCCCGTGAGGTGTTTGGGCGCGACCGAATAGACGGCACCCATACCGATGTTGTAACTTACTGGCCTCACGGGACCAACTTAAAGTTTTAAATTGACCTCAGTATACCCGGCCATTCCATCACCGTCAAATTGTTTTTGAGGGTGGTGCAGGGGTAGTGGCCTGGTGGGCTACACCTTGGTGGGACATTCCACGGTGACCGCTGCTAGGGCGAAACCTCCAATCGGCAAAGAGCGCCGA
>NZ_BCVS01000054.1:0-16281 GCF_001591865.1 Lacticaseibacillus pantheris DSM 15945 = JCM 12539 = NBRC 106106 | reverse complement strand
CTCCATTGTCTTCGACGTACGGCGCGACTAGTTCTGAGACTGACCGGTGGGTTTCCGTGCAGGCTCAGAATAGCGGCGGAAACACGCCCACATTTGGCGGGTTGGAGCCTTCGCCCTAGCTGTGGTTACTGCGGAGCACCCCACGTAAGCCGCAGCTCACCGGTCCGGCCTACGCTGCCGCTTACCGCCTTTGCCGCCACACCAAGACCACGATGAGGCCGATAATTCCCGCAACAACCGCGATCAGGATGACTGTGCTGCGGTTGTACCGCTCCTTTGCCCCCTGGTCCGCCTGCTTAGCCACCGCCGCCGTGTACGGTACGCGCCTGCCCGTCACCAGTAGCCGGTGGGAGTTCACCATGTACGGCGTGCAGGTGATCAACGTTGCCAAGTCCTCCCCCCGCTCTGGTTCCAGCTCCCGGACAGCCGTTGGCAGCACCGTTTGGATCCTGAATACCCGGTACGCGTAGTGCTTCCCCGCCACCGTCATCACAAACGTATCGCCCTTGCGCACACGCTTCAGGTTCGTGAACAGCCGCTTTGAGGGTACCCCGCTATGCGCCGAGATGGCCGTGTGGGTGCCCCGACCACCCGTTGGCGCATCCGTTCCCGGCACCACGCCCGCACCGACGTGGAGTGCCTGCTCGCCCACGTTGTCAAAGAGTGGCAGCCGGACACCAATACTACTGACGGTAATGCTGCCCAGCAGGTGTGCCCGCACGGCTTTGCTGAGGTTCTTCTTGTCAAAGCTGTCCTCGGGCTGCGTACGCTTTTGCTCCCTGAGCGCAGCCGCGTAACGGGCCTCGTTTTTGTCAGCCGCCCGCTGCGTTTGGTGGTAGACCACCACGTCGTTCACAAGCTGACTCACAAAGGGGTACGCGCAGACACACAGACCCACAATTAGGATTGCTCGCGCCCATATTCGCCGCATGCCTGCCACTCCCTTCTATTATATGTATGCAACCCCCGAAAATGCGGGCTGCACTGTTGTGCCCTATGCTTGGGTATTGCGACGCCGCATCATGAGCATCGCTGCGCCCATCAGACCAACACCAGCCAGGATGAAGAGTACCCAGCCCATACCACCCGTCATTGGGAGGTAACCGAACGTGTTGGGATCGTTCTTAACGTCGATGGTTTTTTCTTCGCCGAAACTACCCGCAACGATTGTGAAGCCGGTAGTCTTCGTCATTGTTTGGTAGCCATCAGGTGCGGCCGTTTCAACTAATTCGTACGTACCGTCCGCCAAGCCCTTAACAACGACTTTGCCGTCCTCGCCAGAGGTGTACGTGGTCGCGTCATCGCGATCGTCCACCCACGTGACTTTGTCATGCGCCACTAATGCGTACTTATCGGTAGCGTTTCGCACCACGAATTCTGCACCCTTCAGAGTGGCGCCGGTGGTCGATGACACCTTCTTGAACTTGTGCCCACCGGTTGTCACCTTTGTGGAATCGTCTTCCAGCTCGTGCTTATTACCAGTATCCGTCGTGTAGTTAACGTAGAACTTGTTACCCACAGCTACGTCCGGAACCGCATCTTCAGTGATGTGGGCGGAATACTTCACCGTGATTGTCTTGCCCGCTAGGCTCGCGTAGAACGCCTTTGCATTGGCGTCATTCAGGGTAAAGTTGTAGTCCCACCGCGTATTTGCTCCGCTAAAAGCAAAGCTAGAGTGTGCGTTAAAGTCAGCCAGGTAGTCCTTACTGCTGTCTCCGTTCACAGTCACGGAGTCGATGCCGTCATACACCACACCGCTACCCTCGAACGCGTCCCAAATCCTAAATTCTTTCATACTCGTAATGTTGCTAGGCACCGTGAACTTAGCCTGGTACGTGAACGGCTGACCCACTTCGTAGCGTTGTGTGTCGGTTGCCGCGTTACCCTCTTCGTCCAACAGCACCTTATCAATCCCGTAGTTCTTCGGGTAGAGGTGAATGTTGCTCAACGTGCCGGCCCCCGCAGGATTCTTCACTGGCAACGCCACTATCATTGGTTGGGCACCCGATGTCACCGTACCCGGCACGGTGGTTTCCAGAATCAGGTAAACGGAGTCAACCGATGCACCGCTGCCCAGCTCCGTCTTTGCCGGTAGGCTAGTCCAGCTGGCCTGCCCAGTGGGACCAGTCAACTGTTCGGAGCCAACCAGACCGTCCTGGTAATTGCCCAGGCTGGTCAGGTCATTGGTATACCTTGCGACCAACTCGTCTCCGTTCTTACCGGTGTACTCCGCGTAAAACTGTTTGCTGATGTTGTAGACCGTGAACCCAGCATCCTGCAAAGTCGGGCCAAGGTTGCCCTGCTCCAAGCCATTATTAGTAATTGTTGTGTTGTCCGTTAATTTCAATTTATGAATGGTTATTCCGACCGTTGCGGGTGAGCTCGCTGCTCCCACCGGCCGGATGGCTGCCAGACTGGCTAGCACGCTGATCATCAGGACCAACGCGGCAATCAGACTGCCCCAATACCCAAATTTTGCGCGTTTCATGGCGGTTCCTCCTCATCTTGTCAGGGGGGCCATAATGGCGCACTCCCCAATTACCGATACTCATCAATGTCGCTAATCATTCTTTGACTTTGCCTCCACTACGGCCCGACGCAAGCGCCGGCGCCAATACAACGCAATTCCAATCATCAATAATCCGACCATCACTGCTAGAATCGACAGGTGCCGTCCCAGCTGTGGCAACCATCCCCGGCCCGTACTGCCAGTGGGCGTTTCCGGATGGGTCGCGACTCCCGCCGCGGTCCCACCGCCACTCGCCCCGCCAGTGCCCGGAACAGTGATAGTCGTCTGCGCGTCGTTATACACGTATGGCCGTCCCTGCTCAATAATGGCCGTGGTCAAGTTACCATCGCTCGTTTCCGTAACCGGCTGGCCGTTAATCAGCACCGAGTTATACGAACCGTCCGCGTTGTAGGTACTGGTCGGTACCACCATCGGCACCGGATTAGTTAATATCTGGTAGCCGGTTGGTGCGTGTACCTCCACCCACTCGTAATCGCCCGCGGGAAACATAATTTCACCGGTTGTTACTAGGCCGTTGTCGCCGGAGGTAAACTGCCGCACCTTTGCGTCCGTGGTCGGCGTCGCGCTGGTGACCCAGCTGAGCTGCTGTAAGTTATCTTGTTGGGCAGCCAGATACTCCCAGCCGCCCGCTAGCTGTCGCCGAACAACAAACTTCGCGCCGGCTAACCGACTTTGGTCACCATTCGCCTGGCGCCCAATTTTGAAGAAGTAGGGGTCACGCTGGTAGGCCACGTTCTTAGGGTAAATGTGCAAAGCCGCGGTGCTAGTGCTGTACATGTTAGGAATCACCAGCAGTCCGGGTAGGGCCGTTACGTCAACGTCCTCCGCCCCCGCGGTGTCCGCATCCTCAACGATGAAGTACGCGGTTGGCTGCTCGTCACGTTGGCGTTCAACCGGGAAGCTCGCGACTCCCTGCTCGCCAGTACTGCTAGTCGCAGTCGTCACGTCCGCAACCAACGGCATCGCCCGCTCTTTGGCAACGGTAGCCATGGCCTCCGCGGTCATATCGCCATTCCCGTACACTTGGGTGAACCGGTCCATCCCGCCTGCAAAGTCGCGGAGATAATCGCTCGCGTCATACACCCGCATACGTACGCCGTTCAGGCCCACGCTGTTGGTGATTGCCGCGTGATTGCTGTCTAATTCAGTCCCGTTGTTACTGATACTCGGCAGTTCATCCCGGCTGTGGTACAGCCGTTTGTGGATGGTAACCGTTGTGGTCGTCGTCGCGGATACGGTGTGCGCCCCCGTCAACAAGACGGTCATACCCACTACGGCAATGATGGCTGCTAGGAGCCAGCGTGTGAGTTTAGTCATGACCATCACCTCCCCGACGCCGTTGAATGAGTGCCCAAGCACTACCGATGAGGACCAGCAGCAACCCGCCAATCATGTAGCCCATCAGGCCGCGGCTCCCCGTGTCGGGTAGCTTGCCTCCCGGTGGGGTGACGGGTTCGTTTTTAACCGTCACCGTGGCGGTATTGGGATTGGCTTGAACATTCAGCTTGTAATCCAAATCAACCTCTTCGGACCCAATTTCATCACCATCCTTGTCGACATAAGTGGCACTGATACCGGTCGCACTCACCACCACTTTGATCCGCCGGGATAGTAATTCGAAGCCATCTGGAGCTTTGGTTTCTTCGATGAAGTAGGTGCCTTGGACCAATTTGGTAGAGAAAATGAGCTTGCCGTCTGTATTCGAGGTCTGCTCCTCAATCCTGTGACCATTTGCATCGGTGAGGATGAACACAGCCCCGGACAATGCTTGCTTGTCAGCACCGTTAAGCTTGTGCACCGTGAGCTCAAAATCTTTGAGACGGTTAACAACCTTGTTGTTTTCTGGCATCCCCGTGGTCCACTTAATGGAGCCATCGTTATTAACCGTGACGCCGTAGACCGTGCTGTTGGGCTTGAAGCCATCTGGCGTCGTCGTTTCACGCATGGTGTAGGCCCCAGGTGCGATATCCTTAAACGTTACGTGCCCATCTGCGTCGGCAAGAACCTCGTTGCCAACCTGGCTACCATTCTTGTACAGCGTGAAACCTGCGCCCTGCAAGGACCCACCATCCGCGTCAACTTTGTCGAACTGGATGGTGCCGTTCACCTTATCGCCCAGGTAAACCGTGACCGTGTTCGTCTCCTTGGTGTAGGTCTGGTTCCCCAGCACCGGTGTCATGGTCACCGTCGCTTTGTTTTCCAAAGTCGCGCGTGGGTCAACGTTCGTTGGGTTCGTCACAACGCGCACCGCCAAACGGATGGTAAAGTAGCCACCAGTGAAGGCAATGCCACGAATTTGGGTTTCAGTGAGTTCGATGGTGACCTTTTGTCGGTTACCTTCTGACCCAGTGCTGACCGAATTGGTGACGTTAACACCGTCACCAGAGGGAGCCACCCCATTAGTTAAATCGCTGAATAATCTAGCCCGGTCATTACCGGACACCAGCTGCAGGTGCTCCGGCAGTACATCGGTAATCGTGATTTTCCCGGGTTTGGCCAGGTAGTCATTCAACGAGTACGTTTGCTGGTTAATGTAGTAGTAGAACGTACCGTTAGGGTGATAACTGTTGACCAATTCTTGATCTAAATTGTTGTTAGTCCAGGTATTACCCGTTTCTGTTGCCACATCACTAGGGCTACCCCCACCTGGAAGTTTCTGGCTGCTAACACTCTTACGATTCTCCAAGTCTTTAGGTATTTCTAGCTCCCGCGATCCGCTAGACAAGGCCAACCAGGCGTTGGTCGAAGCACCGTACGTACCCCGTTTGAATTTGAACGTTGAGCCAGTGATACTTAGAGCCACCGCCCCTTTGGCAAAGGTGGCCGCCCCAGACCAGTCCTCCCATTCTTTGTCGGGGTTCGTGTAGCTGGCTGGCGTCCATTCGCCCCAGGTATGAGAGGTGTAACCCATGGTCTCTTTTGCACCCGTCGACGTGTTTTGATATTCATTTTCAAAGTTGCCTTTGGTAACACCAACACGGGTATTCGCGTAAAACTGCCTGTGGCTAACGTGATGGCTATCAAATTCTGGTTCCGCCGTACCCCCACTCAGCGGGTTAACAAACTCACCAGGGTTCAGGGAGGTAAACGTTAACTGTGCTTGGTTTAGCAAGTCACCGTAACTGCCGAATTCCACGTGGGTATTCTTGTCACCCTTCACGAAGAACGTCACTTCCCAGTCAAAGCTCCGTACGTTGGCCAAAACCAAACCAGAGTAGAAATTGTGGGAGAAATCAAAGGCGTATACCCTGCTCGAATTCCAATCGCCATTATGGTTCGTAATGTTATCAATTTTGACGTAGGCACCAATATCAACGATTTGACCATGGCTATCCATGACCGTACCAACATAGTCATATTCAAGCGTAAGGTTCACATTGCCCGCACCCGTACGATTTCTAAAAATCACTGCGGTCGAACCCGCGGTCGCGTACTCACGATAACGGTTAGTTTCCATAGCGGTCTGACTACCGTACCCGCCGGATGTGGCGGTGCTAGATTTAACTTTTACGTCATAATTATTTGTCTGACTCGCAACATCAACCTTGAGGTCAGCCGACGCATTGGCCAGCAGCCGTAAATTGGTTGCCTCCAACACAGCGTTCCCAGGTGGGTCAACCTTAGCGGTAGCCTCATTGGTGTCGGCGTCCATAGTATCCGTTTCCGGCTCTTTGGCATCAGCATCTGCCGTCACCGATTCCTCGGCATCCGCATCTTCATCTGCCGGCACCACCGCCGCGTCCCTGTCAGTCTCCGTCAGCTCCGGCGCACTGACATCAGTTGTGGTAGTGACATCTGGAGACTCCTTAGCCGCGGCCGTCTCTTTAGCCTCCGCTACTTGATCCTGCACGGCTACCGGCAACGTCACGGTGTGCGGATCCGCTGCGGTTTCCTGCAGCAGGTCCTTCGTCACCGTGCCCCCCATGTCCTGACCATCCAGCTGCACCCAGACGACCAGCTGGGTGGCGTCCAAATCGGTGCTCACCACCAGCTTACCCTGGGCGTCCTTACTATATTCGTCTTCGTGGTACCATTCGTCGTCAGCGTCCGTCTTTGATTGCTCAAGGTCGCCATCGCGCCGAACGACGGTCCCGGTACCATTTTCTGCTTGCGCTAGACGAATGCGAATCGCTCGGGTTGTGTGGTCGGCCGGGTCGTGGCGGTCAAAGTCGATCTGCCAATCAATCCGGTCATCCACTACCGTTGGGGTAACGGTGACCCGCGCCGATTCATCATCCACTATCGTAACCGCGTTGTCGGCGGCATTGACAGTTTGTGTGCTGCCCCAGAGCCCCTGTAACTGCATCAGCAGTAACAGCAGCACAGCGCAAGCATTAATCAATCGTTTAGTCATCTTATTACCTCCCCTCGTCAAAGTTACAGCGTCGTCTCGGCTGCCAAAGCATCCCCCCTTGTGCACTTTCCAGCAGCTGCCTATAACTTTAATCTACGCGAGCGAACAAGGTGGCGTATTCAATTACAGCAATTCACAACTGAGCATATAATCATTAGTTAACTTAATTACCGGTATTTGGTACACAGCGGTAACGACTATTCTTTATTTTGGGCAATAAAAAAACGCCTTAATTGGCGTTGATTTTTTGCAAACCCTAACAAAATTTTTTTATGCTTATATTACTGGCGCTTGTACCGACGCAATCCGTGCCAAATCCAACCTATACTAAAGCCCACAATGGCGGGACAAATCCACCCCAGACCCATACTGAATCCCGGTAAGTATTGTCCCCAACCAAGCACCTGGTGTACCCAACCACCTTTGAGTCCCGCCGGCAACGCATTGAGACCATCTAGAAGTGCCGGTACAAAGGTGAAAATGGTCGTCATGACGTACACTACGCGATCGTCCGCGAATAAATGCTCGGCCAACGCTGTGAGTATTAGCACAATTGCTAGCGGGTAGAGAAAGTACATCACGGGCTCGGAAATCGCCAGAATCTCGTTGAGTCCAACATTGGCGATGATCAGGGAAAGCAGTGCCGCCCAGAATACCACCTTCCGGTACTTGAGCCGCGGAAACAGCTCTACTGCCGTGTCCCCAAAGGACGTCAGCAAGCCAATACCGGTTTTCAGACAGGCCAGTATCACGATGATGGCGGTCAAAATACTGCCCAGGGTGCCAAAGTAATAGTTGGAAATTTCGGCAATGATGACCCCGCCGTTGCTGGCAAAGTCGAACTGGCCCAGGGAAGTCAGACCCATAAACGCTAACGCGGCGTACAGCACGGCCATGAGGATGGCGGCAATCCCGCCCGCCTTGATGGTGTCGGTGGCGATGGCTTTGGGCTTCGTGACGCCCAGCTCCCGAATTGCGTTAACCACCACGACGCCAAAGGCCAGACTTGCCAAGGCATCCATGGTCATGTACCCATCGGTGAACCCCTTAACCAGCGGGGTGTGCCGGTACGCGGTCGCCACCATGTCCTGGTTAAAGTGGCCGAGTGGAAAGATGATGGCAAACGCTAGCAGTAACGCGAGGGCCACGAGGAATGCCGGCGTCAGCACCTTCCCCACGTAGGTCATGATGCGTCCTGGTCGACGGGCTAACAGCCACGCCACCACGAAGAACGCAACGGAAAATACTAGCAGGGCCAACTTTGCGTGGCGTTGTGGGATGAACGTGGATAACCCGATTTCGTATGAGATGGTCGCGAGCCGTGGCGTGGCGAACAGCGGCCCCATACACAGGTACAGCGCGATGGTAAAGAAGAATGCGTACGGACGACCAACCTTCTTGGCTAGTGAGAAGACACCATCAGTCCGTGAAAGGCCGATAGCGGCTACACCGAGTAGTGGGAGCCCGACGCCAGAAACGAGGAAGCCAATCAAAGCTGGGATCACATTTTTACCGGATGCCTGACCCAAAAACACGGGGAAGATTAAGTTGCCGGCACCGAAGAACATACCGAACAACATCGAACCGATAAAAAACAAGTTACTACGCGTTAAACGTTGCTTTTCCATATCTCTGTGTACAACCCCTCTTACGTACGTGGCGAAAACAGTCATTCCATTCTACCACGGAACACCCGGAATGTGTTATTTACTCTACTGCATGGCAACGTTGGGAGTATGCGTAGCAACGTGGTGGTTCCGGCCGTGTGGGTGGCCTTCGTGACCGGAGCTACGGCGACCACCATCCTAACCCTTTGTGCTACACTAAATGGGCAGAAAGTTGAGGAGGAACCACGATGCCTGACACAATTGAACTTTACACTGACGGCGGTAACCGGAACACCGGCGTCAACAAGGGCGGCTCCGTCCGTCCAACCGACAAGAGCGCATGGGCCGCCCTCCTCCGGTACGGTGACCACGAAAAAATGTTGTCCGGCGGTGAGTTTGGCCGCACCAACAACTACATGGAAATCATGGCCGCTATTCAGGGCCTAACCGCCATCAAGCGGACAGATATTCCCGTCAACCTGTACTCGGATTCGGCCTACGTTATCAACACCATGCAACAGCAATGGTACGTCAAATGGCGCGCCAACGGCTGGCGTAAGCAAGGTAAGCCCGTGAAAAACTCCGAGCTTTGGCAACAGTTACTCGCCCAAGTCGACCGCTTTGACAACCTCACCTTCAACAAAGTCAAGGGCCACGCCAACAACCGCGATAACAACCGGGTGGATGCCGCACTCAACGAGACTATGGACAAAATGTAACGTCACACCACAAAGACGACCCCCCTCCCGCAAAACCGCGGCGTGTGCGGGGTCGTCTTTGCTTAGCTATGCATCCAAATATTGCTCACCGTACTCAGACTGGAGGTAATCCGTGATGGTACGCCGCATGTGAGCCACGCTGGGCGCCTGGGCCTGCGTGGGGTTAACCACCATGCACAACGTACGTTCAAAGTCGGTCGAGAACGGAAAGACGTTGACGTTACCGACCAGTTTGTTCAGGGCCAACTCGGGCAATATGCCCAGCCCCAGTCCTGATTCCACCATCGACAGAATGGACTGGTCGTCAATTGAGTACGTCAGCGAGTTGCCCGAAACGTGGTAGCGGTCCAGCGCGCGCTTGGTGTCACGATCGTAGTCCTGTTGCTGCAGGATGAAGCTACGCCCGCCAATATCGGCATCATCGACAAACTCACCGTTGCGCGGCTTAAAGTCACTGGGCGTCACGCAAAAAATGCGGTCCTTGATGAGCGGCGTAACGTCAACGTGGCTGTCCACCGGTAGGAGCGAAAAACCAATATCGATGGTACCGAGGCGCACCTGCTCGTTAATTTCGTTGAAGCCCGCCTGGACGACTTCAATATGCACTTGCGGGAACTGCGCCTTATAACGCTGAATTATTTGCGGTAGCCAGTTAGTCGAGACGGACGAGAAGGCGCCGATCCGCACGCGCCCGGCGGCCATACCATTAATGTCATCGGCAACTTGATGGAGTTGCCCTTCGAGGTTGAGGATACCCTGAATCACGGGGAGCACGGTGCGCCCATCGCTGGTCAATTCGACCCCGCTACGGTTACGGATAAAGAGTGGGAAGCCCAACTCGGTTTCAAGCTGGCTAACGCTATGGCTAACGGCACTGGGGGTCACGTTCAGTTCGGCGGCGGCACGGGCAAAGGTGCCGGAGCTGACCACTGAAGAGAAGACTTGGTAGCTAAAATTGGACATGGTTCCACCTCTAGTTGAATATCTTTCAAGTTTAAATGAAATAGTTGAGCTTTATTTATTATAGGGCGGGCTGTAGGGTAAAGGCAAGAGAGCGGAGCAGGCCGTTTAGAGAGCGGAGCCCCGCGGTCAGAAAGCAGAGCATAAGTAGTTACGGACGGGAAGCCCGTACTTGGCTTCCTGTTCGTAACTGCTTATGCGTCGCTTTCTGCGGGGCGCAGCTCGTTTTAATACCTGACACTAACGCGGGAACGCCGTACCAATCACCAGTTATATACCCCGCTCCACCAACCACTAATTCAGCCACAAGGAGGAAACAGCAATGGATTACGCAGAACGTACTCAACGCGCCACGGATAACGGACTAGGTGACCTACTAGCCGCGCCCACTAAGAACCAAATCAGCTTTGCGGGCGGTCTGCCTGACCCCAAGCTGTTTCCCCAGCAGGAACTGAGCGTCGCGTTTGCCGCAGCGATGGCCAACAGTACCGGCGACCAATTCCAGTACTCTGACGCCCAGGGTTTCCGCCCGCTACGTGAACAGTTAGCCCGGCTACTGCAGCGCGACGGTGTCCGCGCCACCGCTGATACCATCGCCATGACGCAGGGGGCCCAGCAGGCGCTCGACCTCATCGCGCGCCTCTACATCAATCCCGGCGACACTATCGTCGTCGAGGCACCCACGTACCCCGGTGCCATCAGTGCCTTTGATACCTACGAACCGCACTATGAGGGTGTCCCGGTGCAAAGTGACGGTATGGATATGGTCGCGCTCCGCCGCGTACTCACGGAACGCCGGGTAAAGCTCATCTATACCGTGCCCGACTTTCAAAATCCCACCGGCACCGTGATGTCGCTCAACAAGCGGCGGACGTTGCTCGCCCTCGCGCGGGAGTTCGACGTCATGATTATTGAGGACGCGCCCTACCGGTGGTTGCGCTACAACGGCATTAACCTGCCCACGCTCAGCGAACTGGATCAAAGCGACCGCGTCATCTTTGTTGACAGCATGAGCAAAGTCCTCGCGCCGGGTCTCCGGGTGGGCTGGGTGCACGCCGATGCAGAGATCATCAAGGACCTGGTCGCGCTCAAAACTGGCGCCGACCTTGAGTCGAGTACGCTCACCCTTCGCGGCGTGAGCCAGTACCTCGCCGATAACGATCTCGACGCCCACATTGCGGCACTCCGCCACAACTACGCGCAAAAGCGTGACGCCATGGTCGCTGGTCTACGCGCAGAGATGCCCGGCACAGCGATAATCAGCGCGCCTCAGGGGGGATTCTTCGTCTGGCTAGAGTTGCCCACCACCATCAACACGGACGTTCTGGCACGGGAGTACAAAGACGAACTGGCACTGGTGCCTGGCAGTATGACTTACCCGTTGCACGACCACCATAATGGCCTCCGCCTCGCCTTCACGCACGCATCAATTGATGACATCAAGACGGGGTGCCAACGCCTCGGCCGCGCCGTCCGCCAGGCTATGGCTAACACAGTTACCATCCGCAACGACGCACAGGCACACTAAAATTAACTGACCACGCCCAAAAAGCGGGACCCGGATTGATTTACCGGATTCCGCTTTTGATTGGTTTGGATTAACGAACTACGCCTAATCCGCGTCCTTGTCAGCTGGTGTATCGGTAGACTCGTTCACCGGCGCAGGCTCGGGGGCCTCGTTCATGAAGTCAAAGAACCCGTTATTCGGCTCCTCCACGAAACAGGTCAGCACGGTTTTAACCACCGCGTATGCTGGTATCCCCAAAATCACGCCCAGCAGGCCCCAAATATTGCCGGCCGTAAGCAGGATGACAATGACCGTTAGCGGGCTAATGTCGAGCGTCTTACCGATGACGTTCGGGTACACAAAGTTGTTATCAATTTGCTGCACGGCGACGGCAACCACTACGGCCCAAAGCACGTTCTGCCAGGAGACGGTCATCGCGACCAGCACCGCCGGCACGGCACCCAACCACGGGCCAATGTACGGCACCATGTTCATCACCCCAGCAGTAAAACCGATAGCTAATGCGTACGGGGTGCCAACGATGTAGTACCCAATGCAGGACAGAATGGCAACAATCAGCATATCCGTGAACTGACCGGTAAAGTAAGTTTCAACGGTACTGTTCACGCGGTGTAGCAAGCTGGCGACAAACGGACGTCGTGCCGGAGGGCAGAAGCGCTGAATATTGCCGGAGAGCTTGTCGCCGTTCTTCATCAGGAAGTACAAAATAATGGGCGCCATGAAAATGTTGACCAGGGCGTTACCAATCCAGCTGACCACAGAGGAAATTTCGGTGGCGTTGTTGCCCAGCAATTTGGTCAGATTTTTAATCATCTTTTGGTTATCAAAGTCGAACTTCTTAACGATAGTATCAACGCCGATACTCTTGGCGATGTCCGTACTGGCTAATTGATTAGCTAACTTTTGCGCGCGGTCAGCCAACTGTGGCAGGTTTTGGACGATGTTGACCACCTGACCGGTAATCCGCGGGATCAGCACCGCCAGCCCACCGATAACCAGGATGAGCAGAATGATAAAGGCCGTGATGTTGGCGGCCCGCCGCCGCATTTTGAGCTTCATCAGCAGTTTGACCAGCGGGCGGAGCAGGTAGTACAGGAAACCCGCAATCAGAAAGGGACCCAGCAAGGTCGAGAAGAAGGTTTGCAGGGGCTCAAAAACAAAGGAAATTTTGGTACATACGAAAATCAGGACGGCCACCAATAGTAATTGGACTGTCAGGTACAACCAGCGTGCCTGGCGACTAGTTAGGCGCACCTTACCGAGCGGCTGCTTCACAAAGGCCACTTCCTCTCCACGTGTTATTTACTTTCAGTATACAGGTTCCACCCACACAGCGAAACCGTTGTTCAATTTGCTATTGGCAGGTTGTGGTGGCCTGGCGGTTACGGTTGGGGGCGGGGATTCTGCGACCGAAGCTACCAAGCCAGAACTGCCAGCCACCCCAGCATAAAAAAGGGAGCCCGCCCCAGGCGAACTCCCAATAGATGATTGTTCAATTTATTACCGCAACCCGCCTACTTGATGTAAGCGTACTTGTAAGACCACTGCGTCCCCGCCGTGTTGTGGATGATGCCGTGCACGTCGCTCTTCTGCAGGTAAGAGTATACGCTCTGGTACAGCGGCGTAACCGCCTGATCCTTCATGAGGACGTGGCTGGCGTCAATCATATCCTGCCAACGCTTAGTAGGGTCGTTCGCATCCGTAACCGAAGCCTTCTTCACGAGCGCCTCGTACTCCGCACTGTCATACTTCCCGTAGTTGTAGGAAGCGTCCTTCTGCAGAATCTGCAGGAAGGAAATCGGGTCGTTGAAGTCGGCACCCCAACCAGCCAGTACAATGTCAAAGTTGCCGTTCTGCTCGTTTTGCTGAGCGGCCTGCGACGGCATTGTCTGAATCTTCAGGGTGAGACCCGGCAGGTACTTCGCTGCCTGCGCCTTCAGGTACTGAACCACCTGCTGCGTAGCCTTGTCGCTACCGTTATCGCTTGGTGCCAGGACGGTCAGCGTAATATCCTTAACGCCGGTTTCCTTCTGCGCTTCAGCCCAATCCTTCTTGGCCTGCTGGACGTCGTAATCCATCGTGCCCGATACCGCCTGATCCTTGGAGAAGTCCTTCCCCGTCTTTGGGCTCGAGGCGAGCGACGTTGATACTAGACCAGTTGGGATCACCGTACCCTGGCCGACCACCTTCTTCGCCAACTGCTTCCGGTTAACCAAAGCCGAAATTGCCTGACGGAAGTGGGTGTTGCTTAGAACCTTCTTCTTGTTAGCATCACTGTTAGCCCGGTTGTACTCCAGGAAGCTGACATAGGAGTAAGGATAGATCTTGTACTCCTTGTTGTGCACGTAGTTGTCTACCTGGGTGGCTTCCAACTGCGTCAAATCAACTTTGCCGGTCTGGTACAGGTCCAAACTGGTACCCGCATCACCAACGACGGTGTAGTTAATCTTCTGCAACTTAACCTTCTTGGCGTCCCAGTAGTCCTTGTTCTTCACAAAGGTCCACTTGTTGCTCGTCCCGTTCCACTTGGAAATCTTGAACGGGCCAGTGTACACCGAGTACTCCGCCTTGGTGCCGTACTTCTTGCCGTACTTTTCCACCACTTTCTGATCCTGTGGCGAAAACAGCGGGTAGGCCATCAAAACCTTGAAGTAGGCAATTGGCTGGTCCAGCTGCACTACTACCGTGTCCTTGCCCTTAGCCGAGATGCCTAAAGTGTCCGGGCTCTTCTTGCCCGCGATGATGTCGTCAGCGTTTTTAATCCCGGAAAAAAGGTAGGAGTACGGTGATGTGGTCTTAGAATCAATCGTCCGCCGCCATGAATAAACGAACGACTGCGCCGTAATGGTGTCGCCGTTGCTAAACTTAGCGTTCGGACGAATCTTAAACGTGTATGTTTTCCCGTCAGCCGACACCGTGGCGGACTTAGCTAAACCGGCGGTCGCCTTGCCGTCTTTGCCTAAACGGTAAAAACTCTCGTAAACGTTCCCCGTCTGCCCGTAGCCAGTCGACTTGGAAATATCGATGGTATCCAGTTGCGCTGACGCAGCCAGGTTCAATTCCTGCTTCTTACTACTGCTTGATGAACTGCTTGACCCACATGCGGCGAGTACCAGCGCCGTTGCGAGTACCAAAGTCCCAGTGGCCGCTAATCGGGCCCATGATTGCTTATGCATTTAAATGCCTCCAGTTTTAACCGGCGGCCACGTTCGAGGTGACCGCACCGTTCTTCTTCATCTTTGTCCGCCCTATGCTCGAGCGCATACAGCAAGGTTCTGCATCTGCTTCCTGTTTACACACCGAACAACACATTTGCTGGGCCATGCGACCACCCCCTTTCATCATCTCATCGTGTTCAACCTAATCGTGGCAGCCACAACTACCTACGAACAACAAAGGGCGCCCCACAACCCGGAAACCGGATTAAGGGACGCCCACGCGCGTTACCACCCTACTTTGCGTGCCACAACACGCCTCAACGGTACCGCCACCTCGCAGTGGTGATACCCGGCAAAGTAACGCTTGCCCACGAACCAGTATCGCTGGTTACGGCTCCGAGACCATCTTCACTACCCGGCCATTACCTCCTCACACCGAACGGAGGCTCTCTGAATAACGGCCAAAGTAGTTACTCTTCTCATCAACGCCTAAACACGAATCTTAAACTGACGCAAGTGTACCGTTTATCAACCGTTCTCGCAACAGCACAAAGTTAAAAATAACGCATTGTACGATTGCGCCACCAACAATTGCTTACAAATTGTACCTACTATCTGTAATTAAAAAACTAACTTTCGTCCTCATTAATTTTGTTCACAACCCACCCATGCTCGGAGCGCTGCAACTCCCACAGACTGGTCGTGGTAGTGGGCGCCTCGGGTTCGGCGTCGGTCCCCACGGGCATCGTGGTGCGTGTGATAGTCGCCCGAATAAGCAGTTCGTCTTTGTCGGTCGCCAGTCGCGCCAAGTTGTCGAAGGTCAGCTCGGTATACCCCACCGGCGCAGCGGAAGCTGGCCAGTCGCGGGTCATCTGGGTCCAGGCGTGCTTGGTGGTATAACGGGTCAGCTCGCTACGGTCACGCTGATCGACGGCGGCCTGAACGTGTCGCGCGAGGGCGATAAATTCGTCGCGGTTGGCGACCCCTAGAGGTACGGTCGCCACTTTGGCGGGCCGCTGGGGTTGCTCAACCGTCTCGGCAAAGGCGGCAACGCGATCCTGCTGCTGTTGGGCACGACGCCGGGCGCGCAGGCGGGGAACGACGAGGTACCAGAGCGCAAAGACGACGGCAATCAAAATGATGGCGCTCACGGCGCCGCTGCCGTTCCCACCGTTACTGCGGGTTGCCTCCCGAATTAAGTGGCGCATACCAAAAAGGCGCACACCCATAACTCCAAACACCATAGTAGTTCCTCCTCAAACTTCATTTTCCTACTGTATATATTATACCGCTATCGTCACCGCGCAGTGGCGGTTCTGGCCGGCGGGGTGGTCCGTGCTGGCAAAGTGGTGGTGGGGTTGCGGCTTCCGTGCCCTGCGCCATGATTGCAACCTTAGTGGTCGCCGGCAGCGTTGGTCGGGTTGA
>NZ_BCVS01000053.1:0-16512 GCF_001591865.1 Lacticaseibacillus pantheris DSM 15945 = JCM 12539 = NBRC 106106 | reverse complement strand
CGCAAGTTTCTGCGGGGCGGAGCTCGTTTCAATAAGCACGACTAACGTGGAAGCGCCGCAGCATTCCCCCACCAAGTTGATTACACCCTGCACTTGGCCTTTTGGTGATAGTACCTTATGCGTCGCTTTCTGCCTTGCGCAACCCATTTCAGTAATCACGACTAACGCAGGCGCACGGCAGCATTCCCCACCAAGCTAATTAAGATAGCCACAATCAAAGTTTTTGCCCACAAAATTCAGCAATCCAGCATCCGTTTCAGACCACCGTAAACAACACTTCTCACCAAGCAAAGGAGAGCACCATGACAAAAAACATCGGTATCGGCTTCTACGCCGGACTTCCACTCACTGACCCAGACGCATTGCAGTATGTAGACTTGCCCATGCCGACCGCCGGCCCCATGGACTTAGTGGTCGCAGTGCAGGCGGTCAGCGTCAACCCTATTGATACTAAGCTACGCGTCAACATATCCGAGTCCGAGGAACCGACCATTCAGGGCTACGACGCTACCGGAACCATCGTTGCAACAGGTCATCAGGTCACGGGCTTTCACGTGGGCGACCGGGTGCTCTACGCCGGTACAACCACGCGCCCCGGTGCCAATCAGCGTTACCACGTGGTGGATGCGCGCATCGCGGCCAAAGCGCCGGCGGGTCCTGACGATGCGGCCCTCGCGGCTTTGCCACTGGTGGGGCTCACGGCCTGGGAACTCCTCTTTGAACGGATGGGCTTCCTCCCCGATGCCGGTGCTAACGCGGGGCAAAGTCTGCTCATCATTAACGGGGCGGGCGGTGTCGGATCCATGATGGCCCAGCTAGCGCACTGGGCCGGGCTCAAAGTCATCGCGACGGCCAGCCCACGCCACTTTGACTGGCTACAACAACACCACGTGGACGTGGCGGTTGATTATCATGACAACCTCATCGAGAGCGTCCAGCGGGCCGGCTTTGCCACCGTGGACGGCGTGGCCATCCTCCACCAGACTGAACCCTACATTATGCCGGCGACCAAACTGGTTGCACCTTTGGGACACGTCGGTGCGCTAGTGACTCCGACCGCACCACTGGACGTCACGTTGCTCAAGAACAAGGCCGCCAGCCTCGACTTTGAGTACATGTTCGCCAAGACTGACAACCAGGTAGACCTCGATTCCCAGGGAGCCATCCTGTTGCGGCTGGCCGGATTACTGGCGGCGGGCACGATTACCAGCGACGTCACCACGAACCTGACACCCATTACCGTTGACAACCTCCGCGAGGCTACTGCCGCGGTGGAAACCGGCCATACCGCCGGCAAAGTAGTGGTCAGTGGTGGCTGGGAGTAATAGTGGTTGAGAGCAAAACAAAGGGACTGACCCACACCCTCCGTACACGGAAGATGTGCGTCAGTCCCTTTTTCGCATGTCAATCTAGGTTGCCTTTATGCGTTAAAAATCAGTTTCAACGAGCTGTTTAGGCCGAATAAGGCACGGGCTCTTTTCATCGCCGGCACGAAACCCGTTGTCTTGCAGTAGACGGTTCAAGTGATCGTCATGACCAACCGCCACGATGCTTTCTACCTGCCGGAAGTACTCGATCATTTCCTGTAGCAAGTGGGCATCAACACCATCTTCCTGGTATTCAGGCAGAACGACCAGTTGATCCAGCAGCAACACGGTGTGCATGTCGGAGACGCCACGCACCATCCCCACAAGCCGACCGTTGTCACGCGCGGTCATCACCGTTGAGTTAGCCAACCCTTCGGCCAAAGTCGCGGCGTTGTCCGCCTCCGCTTGCCAACCAGCACCGCCATACAGTGCCTTAATTTCATGGATGTTCAACCCACGCTCAAACATATACTCAACCATCAAAACGGCCTCCGAAATTATTAGTCGTCATGATTCTACCGCACAAGCGCACAAAGTCCACCCTAATTAATATTTTCATTAGAAAATTACTTACGTTCGTTAGTAATAAAGTCGATGAAATGCACATCATCGTCAAGAACGCCGACGTCGCCATGGAGCGACCAGCTACCATCACTAGCGTTATTGTGCAGTGACAGGTGTGGGTCCAGATAGTCAGAGGAGTACCCTTTGACCAAGACGGGACCGAGGTTACTGTTGATGGTGAGATCGTAATCGCTAGTATCCGCATCGGGTTTGACGATGTTAACGGTAAATTGGGTCTGCATGTGCATCATGGCATGTTGAGAGTAAGGCCCAACACCGTCTTCAAAGGTCAGCAATAGCTTGTTGTCACCCAGGCGGTCTTGAATAAACTTGCTAGTAGCGTCATCAAAACGAATTTCCATATTAATCACCTCTTGCCAAAAGAATAGCGGAAAGCGGTTCCAAAAGCAACACTTATAGTAAACCCACAGGATTATTTGCGCGTCTTTACATTCTTTTAAAATGTCTGTGTTGTTTTCGTCACACTTTCTTCACAATTAGCCGCTAATATAGGGACCATCGAGATGAGGCAATACTTATCCCGATACCCAACCCAACTTTTTTTCATTTTACTCCTCCAAAGTAAAATAGTTGGCCGGTTTACCCGCCGGTCAACAGACCCTTACTCCATGGACTGTCGGCTCAACCCCCGGCAGTCTTTTTGAGTAGTCCCTTAGCGCTTTAGCGCTTAGGGACTGCCACTCGGAGGCTGTGCAAAGCACCGCCGAGAGACTGTGGCGTTTACTGGTTTGACAGCAGTCAAATCCCACAAGGCAGAGTGCCCAGTCATGTAAAGACGACTTCGAGGGTAAATACGAACAAATCATCTTTCTCTACTTAGCCAAAAATCCAGAAAGAAAATAGCACCATCTCCTAACTAATCAGGAAAATTTCCCCGCTACCCCTCAAGCGGTATAAATCTGCAATTATTCCTTGCATATTTTGTCCAACAACGATATTTATCGCAAATTAACAAAAAACCACCGCAAAATCTTCACAATTAGCGACTAGTATAATGAGTGTAGAGATGAGGAACCCAGAACCTCATCTGCTACCTCTTCTTCATAACTGTGGAATTCCCAGATTCCACACCTCCCTCATTTGAGGCCCCGTTCGGACGACGGGGCCTATTTTTTTCTACGCAGTCCCTTTGCGCTTTAGCGCTTAGGGAGTGCTACTCGGAGGCTGTGCGTAAGCACCGCCGAGAGACTGTAGCGTTTACTGACTTGATAGTGGTCAGACCCCAGTCAGTTGTGTGCCCCATCGCTTAGGGTCTGCTAATTGCAAGGCCAGTGTGCAAAGCACAGCCGAGAGACTGGAGCGTTTACTGATTTGACCGCAGTCAGACCTCGCATAGTAGCACACTCCACTGGTACTCTCAACTACCAATGCTCAACAGAAAAAAGCAAAAACGCCCGCCGCAAAGTCAAACAACCTTGCAGTGGGCGTTACCTTTATCCATTGTGCTATAAACCGTTAGTTTCATCTACAACTGATCAACAAACCGCCCAAACGCCTTACGTCCCTTGTCCGTCCGCTTGAACACGCCGGCATCCGCCAATACGCGCGCAAACACGTGCCCGATGGCCTGCTGCAATTGGGTCTCAGCGTTATCGGCAGTCCACGTGTACTGTTCCCGTAGCTGGTCCGCCCACTCTTGGTGCATTACCGCCATGTGGTTCGGTTCACCCAACAGGTATTTGCGCACCTCATCCATCTCGGACAACAAACGGGCTGGTAAAATAGCCAGTCCCATCACTTCGATCAGGCCGATATTTTCCCTTTTGATGTGCTGAACATCCTGGTGTGGGTGGAAAATACCATCCGGATATTTCGCTGACGTCTGATTATCGCGCAAGACAATATCCAGCTGGTAATCATCCCCCATACGCCGCGCAATCGGAGTCACGGTGTGATGTTTAGTGCCGTCGTCAGTCACAGCGAGAATATCCACGGCGGGATCAGAATATTCGGCCCACACCGCGCGAATATGTTCCGCGGCAGCAGCAATACTGCTCCGATTGGCTGACGTCAGGCGAATCACACTCATCGGCCAATTTAAAATTCCCGCTTGTACGTCGGCATAATCCGGCAGGTCGATTACCCGCTCAACTTTGGCCACCGCCATGGGCATCGTATGGCGCCCGCCCTGATAATGTTCGTGTGCCAACATTGAGCCACCGACAATCGGGAGGTCAGCGTTGGACCCCGCAAAGTAGTGTGGCAACCACGTCACAATATCGAGCAAATTCGTAAACGTGCGCGCGTTGATATGCATGGGCTCGTGGACTGCATCCAGAAAAATGGCGTGCTCACTGAAATAGGCGTACGGCGAATACTGCAGCCCCCACGTTTGCCCGCCCAATTCAAAACGCACAATACGGTGATTCGACCGGGCAGGAAAATCAGCCCGCCCAGCATAGCCCTCATTTTCAAGGCAAAGTTGGCACGCCGGGTAACCACTTTGCTGTTGCCGGGCCGCGGCCGCAATATCGCGGGGATCCTTTTCCGGCTTGGACAGGTTAATGGTGATTTCCAAATCGCCAAACTCCGTCGGTGTACGGAATGCAACGTTTTGCGCGATTGCCCGCGTCTGAATATAATTATTGGCCCGTGATAAACTGTAGAACCAATCCGTTGCGGCTTGGGGACTATCCTGATATTTATCATTAAAGGTACTGTTCACTCCGCTTGGCGTTGGCGTAGCAAGGTCCATCAGTCTAGAGCCCAAAATAGCCCGTGCCGATTGCGCATCATCAATGACGCCATTAACAACCGCCGCGTCGATGAGCGCATCCAAATTAGCGAGCGCGTCGTCTTTACCAGGCACATCCGCCGCAGCATCACCAACCATCCCGAGAATACGATTCGTTAAATACACACGATCCATCTCCGTGTACTGCGGGTTGGTTGCCAAAATATATTCACCATGCCGGTCAACTGCAGTTCTCAATTCGCACATCCTTCCACCGTGTGGACCTTTACCAATCTGGTCCGGGAATGCTACCACATTTCCCCGTTATTCGTGCTTATGAAAACGAGCTCCACAGGCCAGAAAGCGACGTCTAAACGGCCTGCTGCGCTCTCTCCCTTAAACGAGCTCCATAGCCCAGAAGACGCCGCATAAGCAACTCTAACCAAAAGGCCAAACCCGGGCCTTTACCAACCTGGTCCGGGAATGCTACCACATTTCCCCGTTATTCGTGCTTATGAAAACGAGCTCCACAGGCCAGAAAGCGACGTCTAAGTAACTATCACCAAAAGGCCAGACCCGGGCCTTTCGGCGATAGTTACTTAGACTCTGCTTTCTAAACGGCCTGCTGCGCTCTCTCCGGCCCGTTCCCAATCTCCGCCACATAAAAGTCCGCGTCATACCCCACTACATCGCGATAATGGTCCCCGACGGCCTGCTTGACGTCCGCAACCGCATCCTTATTGACAATTGCAATTGCACAGCCGCCAAAACCGGCGCCCGTCATCCGCGCTCCCAATACTCCCGGCTGCTGCAAAGCCGTCGTGACCAACGTATCCAACTCAACGCCAGTGACCTCAAAATCATACGCTAAGCTGACGCCAGAGGCCGAAACTAACCGACTAAACCGCTCTAGGTCACCCGCCTTAAGCGCCGTCGCCGCCCAAATCGTACGTTGGTTTTCTACAACCGCGTGGCGCGCCCGCTTAATCAACGTGGCATCGTAAATCAAGTAGCTATACTCGTCAAACGTGTTTTCATCCAGGTCGCCCAAACTTTGTATATCCAATTGCCGCTGCAACCGGGCTAAAGCTTCCTCACATTCACTCCGGCGCTCGTTATATTTGGAATCGGTCAGTTCCCGACGCTTGTTGGTGTTCATAATTAAAATGACATTGTCCTGCAAATCCAAAGGTACGGATTCATACTCCAGCGTGTTCGTATCCATAAACGTTGCGTGCTGGGCGCGACCCATCTCTACCGCAAACTGGTCCATGATGCCCGAGTTCACACCAATGTAATTATTCTCCACTAGCTGACCCATCTTGACCAGCTCAACGGGTTCAAAGCTGAGGCCGAACTCCGCCTGGAGAATCGTCCCGGTCAGCATCTCCAACGACGCGGATGAGGACAGCCCCGCACCATTCGGCAAGTTGCCCTGTATGTATATGTCCAATCCGTGAGTTAACTTAGCACCATGCGCCAGGAGTTCGCGCGCCATCCCCTTCACGTAGTCGGTCCACTGCCCTTCTTTGGGTGTGTCAATCTGGGTCAACGGAATCTCAATCACACCCCGCTCCGCAAAGTTGGCGGAGTAAAGGCGCAGCGCATCCTGGTCATTGGCACCCACCGTAGCGTAGGTCCCTAAACTGATTGCACACGGGAACACGTGACCACCGTTGAAATCCGTATACTCACCAATTAAATTAATCCGGCCCGGCGCAAAGTACGTCGCGTCCGCGCTGTGGCCAAATTGCTGCTGAAAACCTTCAACCAGTTCATTTGTGTCCATAATCGATTCCCCTTATCGTGTGTTTTATCTAACTCTGCCGATTAACGAGCGTACTAGCCAGCGTCGTGCGGGTGGGCGTTTGTATTTGGTCACCAATTAGTGAGTGCAAAGCTTGCACCCCAATGCGCCCCATTTCCTGAGTTGCGACGTGCACGGTACTGAGGGCCGGCGTCAGGTAGCGACCAATGGCCAGGTCATCAAAACCGACCACCGTCACGTCACCCGGCACCTCCAGGTCGGCTTCTTGCAACGCCTTAATTGCCCCAATCGCCATGGTGTCGTTGGCAACAAAGAAGGCGGTGGGCACCTGCGCTCTGGGCGTACTTTGCAACAACGCCCGCATTGTTGCGTACCCGCTTTCGGTTGAAAATTCCCCGGTAGCCACTAACGGCTGGGCACGACTCCCGTCCGTAACCGCCCTAACGAATAAATCGGGCCGCGGGTCGTGCAAAGTCACATGGTCAGTGGTCTGCTCCTGCCCGGCAATCATCCCCATCAGTTGGTGGCCTGCCCCGATAAATCTTTGTGCCACTTGTTTCACCGCAGTGGCGAAGTCCGGGACCACGCAAGTAATACCAGCAGCTAAGACGTCCTGATCAACGACCACTAGGGGCACTGAATGATGCCGTATAGACTCCAATTGCTCATCGCTATACTTGCCCACCGCAATTATCCCGGTAATGTCATGATCCGCCGGTAATGCCTCCCCCGGAAACACTCGCGTTAACTGGTAACCCAGCCGAGCGAGCTCGTTCTCGACGCCCCAGCGAATGGAACGGTAATACAAGTCCCCGTCCTCCTGTGCCTCGGTATACCACAGCATGAGAGCAACAGTACCGCGACTTTGCGACTGCCGGCGTTTATGTTTCGTGTAGTTTAAAGCTTCAGCCGCGGCAAAAATTCGCTGCCTGGTGGACGCCCCGACGGATAGCGTCGTGTCGCCGCTTAATACCCGTGAGACGGTCGCTACAGAAACCGACGCCCGCTCAGCAATGTCCTTCAAAGTTGCGATGGCGCTCCCCCCCTAACATGATTTCACTGTAAACTGATTGAAGTAAAATGTAAACCTTTTCTTTACTAAAATTCAGTAAACTTTTACCACAGTCAACAAAAAATCCGCTACCGCAACAATGCGGCAACGGACACTCTTTGTTTGTTTTAAAATGCGGGATCGTTAGCCCAGTGGTTAATCGGACCAAACTTGTGTCCCACAGCAATCTCATGACCGATTGCGTTAGTGACGAACGCGCGGGCAATCCGAATAGCGCTTTCTACGTCCGTGCCCTTCGCCAACTCGGCCGCAATAACAGCACTGACGGTGTCGCCGGTACCGTTACGCCGGTCGGTGTCAAAGAACTCGGCCGGTAGCCAGAATGACTTGCCGTCTTCGAGCAGAACAAAGTCGTCCACCGTGGTTTGGTCACCGCCGACCCGCTCACCTTTGAGCAGCACGTTCTTGGCGCCCATCGCCTGCAGTTCGTGTGCAGCCTGTTCAATTTCAGCCTTACTGGTTAGCTTGCGGCCAACCAAATGTTCAGCCTCATAGAAGTTAGGGGTCATGACGTCGGCCAGCGGGATCAACCGGGACTTCAGCGTTTCGAATGCGTCAGCCTCCAACAGCAGGTTACCGTGCTTTGTAACAATGACGGGATCCAACACCAGCTGGCCAAAATCATACTTTTCCCAGTTGTCGGCGACCGTATTAATTAAATCGGCATCAGCCAGCATCCCCGTTTTGGCGGCCCGGACGTGCAAGTCATCGGCCAACACCTTAAATTCAGTACTAATAAATGGTAGCGGCATTGTCACACTATCGTGAATACCGTACGAATTGCCTGCCACCGCGGCGGTCAGTACAACTGTGCCGTACACACCGCGCATGAAGAAGCTGTGCAAATCCGCTTCAATTCCGGCGGAACCGTCACTATCGGAACCACCAATTACCATTACCTGTGGGTACTCATTTGCCATCTAGTGCAGCCTCCTCAAAATTAACTGAAATATTGTTACTGAAAAGATGGTGCTTTGATCGTCGAGCTCCCCAAGGCAGAAAGCTGCATGTAACCCGCTCCCACCAAAAGGCCAAACCCGGGCCTTTCGGTGCGAGCACGTTACACTCCGCTTTCTAACCGCCTTGCTCCGCTCTGGTATCAAAAAAGCAGGACTCACGTAGATAATACCCCGTCCTGCCATGAAAAGATAGTCATGTTCGTGTCATTCTGCATGAAATCCACTCACGCTACCATTAATATTCGTTATTAGTTAAAAGCTGGCCGCTTTGGTAGCACTCCCCGTAACCACGTGCCCAAGAACGCGTAGTTGTGAACCAGCTCAACGACCTGTACCGTCGCGTCCGGGTAGCCCAACGAAATGTTACCCTGCTCGGCATCAACCGTCACGGTCAAATCGTTGTGGTCCGGCAGCGCTAGCACGTACTGGCCCTCACGCGTTGTTTCCCGCATGAGGATGGCGTTGTTCGCCGCCGTCACAAACAGCTCGTCCAGCGCCGGGACGTTCTGGTCGCTGTGCACGTTAACGGATAGGGTCAAATTACTCCCCACCAACTCATCCGGAATGGTCGTCGATTCCCACGCCAACCCGTCACCAGGTTCCGACGCCGCACCGAGGTCCATCCAGTCGTGGCCCTCATCGTCATAAACGTGGAAGCTCGCAACCGGATCGTCCGTTTCCACAAAGAGACGAACATTGCCGGGCTCCGTGATGGTGGCACTATTAGTCAGCGGCTTGTCGTTATCAAACTTGGTGCCAAAGGTCAGGCCCGCAACCGGCTGCAGCACGGTTTCATCCACACTACGGAACTGGTATCCCGTCGCGTACAACGCCTTAGTCAACGCACTCAGGGCCTTCATTTCGGATTCGCTATAGTCAATCTGGGGGCCATCCTGGGCCGTAATCTGCAGCAAAGTCGGCAGGTTAGTGGCGACCATATAGCCATCGGTGCTGAGCGGGTCAATAATGCTCATCAGCTCGTGGTTATCACCGTCACTGGCCAAGAACGCCGTAATGGTTGAATGTTCGGAGTCCGTTGCGGTACTTTGCAACCAGAAACGGTCCATAAAGTCGGTTTCGTGCAGGCCCTGGGTCGCGTTAAAGGACTGGACCAGCTTGTTAGCTAGTAACTCCGTGAATTCGTGGATGAGGTTCGTATGCGCCGTATCGTTAGCAGACCAGACCGGGCTACTAGAGAACTGGTTGACCCGTTCCTCGTACTTGAGCGTGGTCCGTGTCCGCGCAGTGGCGGCCTCCATCTGGGTCGTAATGATATCAAGTGTTTCTTTGTCGTTGAGATTAAGCATCGTGACGTCCCCCTTCCCGTGCCTTCAGCGCCTGCATGTAGTCGTCCGGCATGTTGGTGAGGACGTTCGCAAAGTCGGCAACCGTGTCGTACTGCTTCGTGAGCGCCTGGTACTCGTAGTTAGTAACCGCCGCAGCAACCTGTAACTGCCGCTTTTGACTGTCAAATTCCTTGTCAGCCTCGGCTTTGGCCTGATCAAACTGACGCCGCACGCGGTTGATATCCAACCCATTGCCACGACGTTGTGGCTGCCGGGCCGGGCGTGCGGGTGCCGGTTCATCATCGTCCCCGTCTTCATCAGGATCAATGAAGTTCCGCAAGAGTCCCCGTAGGCCGCTACCCGTAGCGCCACTGCTAGCAGCATTGCTGGCAACGCGGCCGCCGGTGCTGGCCTCGCTTTCGCCCGCCTGGTCCGCTTCCAGCATCTCCAACTGGTTGTGAAGGTCCGTGGCGTTCTGGTATACCTGCCGCCGCATGTCCTCCAATTGGTCGTCCAGGTAGGTCGCCTGGTGGTCCGCAAAGCTGGATAGCTGTGGCATGATAGCCCGCTGTTCATCCGTCTGGTGCAAAATGGTGCGGTTAATCACATCCAGACGGCCAAACTGACGGCGGTGGTACCAGTCACCAAAGAAGACCCGCCCATCATCAGTGACGTCAAAGAACGGTACGTGCTCACGCAGCCAGCTTACCAGGCCACTTTGGAGAAAATCCATCAGTTCCTGTTCGGCCTGCTTGTCGTACGCCAATATGTATCCTGGGACGTCGTGTGCATCCAGTCGCAAGTTAGCGGCGGTATCATCAATGCCCTGGTAGATACGGAACGTTGATTGGTCGGCCCACGCCGAGGCAAAATGATCAAAAAAATTCTGTTGGTATTTGAGGCTCGTTTCTACTGACATGTTTTATACCCCATTATTCTTATTGTTCTAATAACACCATTTTACCGCATCTAGACGTGATGACAAGCCCAAACTGCCCGTAACGACGCGGTTTTTCCGGAAAGCTAATTTTTGAGCATGCGCGGTGCCATAACTAAGACGCGGGTAGTGGGTCGCCCGCACCCCGCCCCAACCAAAATTTGCACCCACAAATTACTGGTGAACACTAACAACGGTTGCTGGCAACGGCTTTGCACCCGCGCGAAATGAGCAAAGTGCCCATATGTTGCCCATCATTTGCTCATCTTGCTAGCCAAAGGCGTAAACGCAAATATATACTAGCCTACGGAGCAAGAAACGAAAGGGAGTGTCGGTAGTGTCAACGCAACGTGAGCTCAAACTCAAGTGGTTATTTCTCGGATACCTAATTACCAATACGGGGGCCAGCTTTATATGGCCGTTAACCACCATATACATGCACCAGTACCTGGGCGAAACGTTGACGACAGCCGGCATCGTGCTTTTCTTCAACTCAATGGCGCAGGTGGTGGGCAACATCATCGGTGGCCGCTTATTCGATAAGTGGCGCGAAGACCGCACCATGCTGATTGGGGTCATCCTGGTTAGTACCGCCACCGGGTTGCTGGTGCCGTTCCACGGCTGGCCAGCCTATCCTATTTTTTTGGTCATCAGTGGGTTCGGCAGCGGTATCGTGATGACCGCCATCAACGGCTTTGCTACGCGGATTCAAAACCGACCGGCCAGCTATGTTTTTAACGTGCTGTACTTCACCAGCAACCTCGGCCTGGTCTTCGGGACCTTGGCGGTGGGCTTCGTTCTGCCGCTGGGTATCACCATCGTCTTCGCGCTAGCCTTCGCCATGTACCTATTGTTATTTGCCATCTGGCTGGGCGAATACCGCGGTCGGTCCCAAGTCCGCCACGCGGTTCCCGGTGACGCACCGAAGTCGCGCGTGCACTTCGCCATGCCCGTCATTACCGTTTTAATTACTCTCATTATTGTGTGGGTTTTCTACGAACAGTGGAACAGCAACATCTCCGCCTACATGCTCGGTATGGGGCTCAAAGTCCGCGACTACAGTTTTCTCTGGACCATTAACGCCGTCATCATCGTCACCTTCCAACCCGTCCTCACGTTCTTTGACGACTGGCTATCCAAACACCTCAACGGACGCATCTACAGTGGCATCGCCCTACTCGCTGTGAGTTTCCCACTACTGATTGTGGCGCACCACTACAGTATCTTTATCGCCTCCATGGCCATCCTGACGCTGGGCGAAATCACGGCACTCCCCGCCATTTCGACGTACGTTGACCGCTTTGCACCCGAATCGCAAAAGGGTCGCTACCAAGGCTTCGTCCAGGGGTGTGCTGCTAGTGGTCGTGCTCTGGGACCACTCGTTGGTGCCCTGATTATTGACGGCAGTTCGTACCGAATTCTCTTCATGGCCGCAACCATCATCATTGTGCTCGTAGCGGGTGTGCACGCATTCATCAACCGTACTTGGACCCGTAGTCACACGGTTGATGAATAAGCCGACCAACAACCGTGGACCACAATGCAACTTCCTGTACCTAACGTAATAAGGACGATATTCCTAAGTTCGGGAATATCGTCCTTATTACGTTAGTGCTTGGGAGCTAACCACACTGTGGTCAACCCTCTTTATTCCCGCTAAACTTTTGATAATCGTTAAATTATAAAGAGTTTATAATTTTGCCGACGGACCCCCTGCAGAACGCGCCCAGATGCGTTACCTTGACGGTAGGAAAACGTAAGGGACGGGGAGCGGAACCCAATGAAGAAGATTTTAAACGGCCTAATCGTCCTCGGGGTCGTTATTCTGGCTGTATTCGGGGCGTACAAACTGGATGTCTACCAGCGGCTGCTAAACGCTGGCATTGTGCCCGTGCAGGAGCACGTGCAACTTGATGTACCCTTATTGCGCAAAGACACACCGCCAGCACTGGGCAATGGTAGTGAAGTCACCGCGATGGCAATGCTGCTACAGTATTATGGGTACCACGAGACCAAGAATAACTTATCTGCGAACCTACCACGCGTGCCGTGGACCTTTCCAGACGGCGAGCACGGCAACCCGAACGTGGGCTTCGTCGGCTCAGTCACCGGAGAAAGTTACGGTTTAGGCGCCTACCACCAACCGATGATCCGGCTGGCGCACCACTACACGAATCACGCCAGTGACGTTTCAGGGAGTAGTTTTGACCAAATCGTGCGGATTCTGGCGACGGGACATCCAGTGTGGACGATTACCACCACCACCTTTGCCCCCGTCCATGATTGGCAGCGGTGGGATACGCCGCAGGGCCGCATCAAAATCACCTACTCAATGAACGGGGTCGTCATCACGGGGTACGACCGCGCCCAGAAGCTTATCTACGTCAACGATCCGTATGGTCACAAAAACAAAGCCGTCAACTGGGACAAGTTCCAGGCCGCCTATAACCAGATGGGCCAACAGGCGATTTACATCAAGTAGCAATGGTTAACGAAAGTAACTAATTATGAAAATAGTGTGAATCTAACGCCCCATATGCAATTGTGGGACGTTTTTGTGTTAACGTTGAACCTATCTCATTAAGAACGAGGCAATTCAATGAAACATCCCGTACGTTTGATGGTGACGTTAATCATCACGTTACTAGCCGTGGCGGGGCTACTTTTCTATCGCCAGCAACAAGACAACACTGCGCAAAACAATACCAATCGGGAAAACCAGGCAACGCAACAGAACGCTCCGGTGAAGGGTCACGTCAAGTACAACGTCCCGTTGATTGACCAAATGTCGTCTCCAGCGTTGTACAACGGCTGCGAAGTCACCTCGCTAGCCATGCTGCTACAGTACTACGGTAAAGACGTGTCTAAAAACGACCTGGCGGACGCGATCAAGACGGTGCCGCTCACGTACGACGACGGCGATCACGGCAATCCAAACGTTGGATTTGTGGGTTCGGTCAGCGGTGATACACCGGGGCTGGGCGTTTACCACGGGCCCATCCGTAAGTTAGCCAAGCACTACATCGGCAACGTCACCGACATTTCTGGCAGTAACTTTAGTGCCGTCATCCGCGCGCTCTCATCCGGCCACCCGGTGTGGACCATTACCACCGCCACCTTTGCTAAGGTTGAGGACTTTGAAGAGTGGTCGACGCCACAAGGTGACATTAAGGTGACCTACTCCCAGCACAGCGTCGTGATTACTGGCTACAACAAAGCCAAGCGACTGATTTACATCAACAATCCGTACGGCCAGAAAAACGAGGCCGTAGACTGGGACGACTTTGCGGCCGCCTACAAGCAGATGGGGCAACAGGCCATCTATATTAATCAGGATAAGTAGAAATAAATGCCCGCTACATCAACCGTAGCGGGCATTTTGTGTCACTATTTAACCGCGGCGCAGGCGGAACCAATCCACACATTCCAGGATGGCCATCACCACGAGGTAGCCACCAAAGATACGGAAGGCGACCATCGCCGTACCAAACGGATTGAACAGTAACACGGCTCCCGCAATGATGGTCAACACGCCGTACACAACGGATGGCCAGGCCGGCACGTTCACGTATTCCCGGTCAGCCGTAGCGTTGCGAATTTTGTTCACCCCAAACAGTACCAGCATAACGCCGAGGAAAAAGGGTAACATGCTAATGATAATAGTCGCTAACCCCTCTGCCAGTAACGACAGTACAATCAAAACAATCCCACCGTACAGGCTTCCGCCCCGGTGGCGAATCGCCATGATAAGCTGGTAGATACCCAGAATCAGCAGCAGTAGACCAATAATCGCCACGCTACTGTTAAATACCAGCTTGGGCGCGGCCGCAATGACCACTCCCAGCACGAGCATAACTACCGCGACGCCCATGTTCGGGCCGATTCCGACCCACCGTGAATTGTTTTGCATAAACAACCTCCATCAATACAAATCTGTTTTTTTAGTTTACCACTGTTCGTGATCCCAGGTCCGCCCATCAACCTCGCCATGCGCAACCGTCAACTCGTGGTCCTGTTGGCGGACAAAATCGGCACAGGCGGCCCAAAACAGCTGCTCCTGATACTTTGACGCCTGTTGCTGGTTGGTCCGGACCCGCGTCAACAACCAGGTCGTCCGCTCCGCCTGTGCTTGATTCTCGACATCGTCCATCAGTCATCACTCCCCCGTCGTAAATCCCCGACCACACCACGTAGTTGCCCCAAGTCATCGTCGCGATCCGTCAGCTCAGTAGCGATTAGTTCGTCGCCCAGGGCCGCTGCTCGTTGCGCGAACCACGCGGCCATTTCCTCGGGTGCCCCGGGGTGACGCATACTGAGCAATTGCCGGTAACGAATATACGTCTGCGTACGTTCCTGGTCGTCCTGGTGTGCAAAGTCGTTGATGTACACCGCCGGCACGACCACCATGCCGGCTTTGCGTGCTAACGCCCAGAATGGTGCCATCAGTTCATCTAGTGAGACCTTTTCCAGACCACCGACACGAAACGCCGCATCGGGGTGACCAGTTGTCACAACCAACGCCAGATCCTTGCCGCTCAAGGTTGCATCACGCCCAACACTGACGTGACGGTCGGTCCACTCCTCATCGAGCCACGCCCATAAGCTAGCAGGCGCGCTATACCAGTAGAGCGGAAACTGCAGGATGATGCGGTCCGCCGTCACAACTTTGTCCCAGAGCTCGTGACGGCCAGCAGCGGGCAGCTCGTCAAGGGCCACCAACTCGTTGTCAGACTCCAGTGCGGCAGTGGCGGCCAGGAAGCTCTGCGTGCTGCTGGCCGCAATGTCCGGATGACTCACGATGATTAAAGTACGCATAACAACCCCCTGTTATAAAAACACTATGCACATTGTAGCATTAGCATGGGTGCGTAAACTAGTCGTAAGTAACGCAAAGGCGCCGCTGCTAGTCGCCCCCAATGGGTAACTAACAACGACGCTATTTGTGTGGAGTAAACGACTAATCTTCGTCGTCGCGGCGTTTCTTGTAACCAACCAGTCCGAGCAACATGCCCAGAACGGTCAGACCAATCCACGAAGCCGCAGACTCGTGGTCGTCACCGGTTTGTGGTAACGAGCGCGCAGCCTTAGTTGGTGCAGGTGTAGTTGTACCGCCAGTTTGTGGCAAGCTCCGTGCCGTCGTCGTGGCCACACTGCCGCCTGTCTGTGGTAGTACGTGCCGCGGCGTCGTGTGGTAAACCACCGTCACGGACATATCACTGGCAGCCTTGCTAAACGTCATGGCCTCCACGATGGTACGGTCAGGTGTCATCCCGGCAATAGTAGGTACACCGACAGCTGCAAAGCCGTTGGTACCAACCGCAATCCAAGCTCCGTACGTCACTTGTGGGTTGTCGGGGTTCGTAAAGTCGACTTTGGCCGTCCGTTCGTAGTGGATGCTTTCCACCGCGTCGGGCGCAACCGTCCGCCCGAAGCCATCAACGAAGTGCACCGTCCGGGTCGCAGTCATTTGCAAATCACCAGCGGTCAAACCGCCTGGATAGCGCGGACTGTCTGGGTTATCCGGATTGAGCAGGTCACCGGTTGTCTTGGTGTTCGTCAGGTCAATATTCTGAACGGTTGGAAAGTAAGTCACAACCAGGCTGATTGGGAACGGTCCTGCATCAGCCATAACACCGGTTGCTGACCGGTCAGGTGTCAGCCCCTTAACAGTTGGACTAGCAACCGATGCAAAGGTGCCATCGCCAGTCGCCGGTGTCCACGCTCCGTAACGTACGGTTGGCGTTGCGGTACTAATATCAACCGTTGCCGTCCGTACAAAGTGAATTGTCTGCCGACTGCTGGTAGCCACCGTTTGGCCATTCTGGTCCACATAACGCACAGTTTCCGTGGCCGTCCGGTTCAGG
>NZ_BCVS01000052.1:0-16921 GCF_001591865.1 Lacticaseibacillus pantheris DSM 15945 = JCM 12539 = NBRC 106106 | reverse complement strand
TTGGCGGGTTGGAGCCTTCGCCCTAGCTGTGGTTACCTCGGAGCACCCCACGAAAGCCGCAGCTCACCGGTCCGGCCTACGCTGCCGGCAACCACACTGTGACGTCATCGACTAACCAAAATTTCGCGCAAATGCAACTTGACATTAATTTATTCACGCCGTATGATAATGCCAATTGATAGGCGTTGAAGGGATGAGTAACCAGTAAGTCGCGCGCAGAGAGCCAACGGGTGGTGTGAGTTGGTCGCGATGCACTGGTGAAGATGGTCCTGGAGTCTGCTGGTTGGTGAGCAATCGCGAACTGACCCCGGTATCGTGCCCGTTACCGCACGCGAGTATCGTATTTCCGCGGGAGTACCGTACTTACTGAGTGAGCCGTGGTGACGCGGTTCAACACACGGGTGGTAACACGGCAAAGGTCGTCCCGGAATCCATATGGGGATTCTGGGACGACCTTTTGCGTTACCCCCACCACACTTCGAGGAGGATTAATCCATGAGCACAACCAAGTTACACTACAAATTCGACCAGGTCGGCAGCTACCTACGCCCGGCCGCACTCAAACAGGCCCACGCCGACTTTGACGCTGGCAAGATTTCCGCTCAACAGCTGACCGACATCAAGCACGACGCCATCGAGGACCTCGTTCAGCACGAAGTCGACGCGGGCTTGACCGGCATTACCGACGGCGAGTTTAACCGCTCCTGGTGGCACCTCGACTTCCTCTGGAACCTGAACGGCGCCGAGAAGTACAACTACAACGAATCGTACAAGTTCAAGGGCAGCAAGACCCGCACCGATAACGTCCGCCTGGCTGGTCCCATCGCGGCCAACCCCAACCACCCGTTCTACGCCGACTTCGACTTTTTGAAGTCCACGCTCCCCGCAGGCGTTGAACCAAAGGTGACGATTCCATCACCAACGATGTGGTTCCGTGACAACCGGAGTGATAACTGGCACGAATTCTACAGTACTTGGGGCCAATTCCTGGATGACCTGGCTGAGGCCTACCACGAAACTTTGCTCCAGTTCTACCAACGCGGTGCACGCTACATTCAGTTGGACGACACGACCTGGGCCTTCCTGATTGCCCGCCTGAACGAGGCCGAGGACAACCCCGCCGAATTCACCCGCTACGCGCAGCTGGCCGAAGACGCGGTGTACGTCATCAACAAGCTACTCGCGGACCTGCCGGATGACCTCAAAGTTTCGACGCATATCTGCCGCGGTAACTTCAAATCCACTTACCTCTTTGAAGGTAGTTACGCACCGGTCGCACCCTACCTGGGTCAGCTGCCATACGACGCGTTCTTCCTGGAGTACGACAGTGAGCGCGACGGCGACTTTGCTCCCCTCGCCCAGATCTGGAATGGTCGCCGGGACGTCGAAATCGTGCTCGGGCTCGTCACCAGTAAGTTCCCCGAGCTGGAGGATCCTGAGGACGTAAAGCGCCGCATCGAGCAGGCCGCGCAACTGGTACCGCTCGATAACCTCGCCCTCTCCACACAGTGTGGGTTCTCCTCCACTGAGGAAGGCAACGTCCTCACCGACGACGATGAGTGGGCCAAGCTCGCGTTGATTCGCAACATTACCGCCGATGTTTGGGGTAAGTAATTAAATATTGATATTCACGTAGATGAGTAAGTGCAGTGGTCGTGTTCAGAGAGCCGGGACGGGTGTAAGCCGGTCACGCCCACGCACCGAAGATGGTCTACCGTTTGATTGCTGGGTCAGCCACGGCCAACCCAGCCCGGGAACGCCCGTTATCGCGTCACGGTTTACGGTGGTGACACCGTGCACCGGATGAGTGACCCGTAGTGATACGGGTCAAAATACGGGTGGTAACACGATCAAAGTCGTCCCGGGATACGTACAACGTTCACGCTGTGCGCATCCCGGGGCGACTTTTTACGTCTGGGCCCCACCACCCCTGTGCCCGCCGCGGCCACAAACGCGACTCGACATAGCGGCAACCATTCTCCAGACATCCCGGTGCGAATTAACTGCAGTAATTCGCACCACCATACACACAGAGTAGCATGAGCCAGTGATTGATTGGACAACGCGCAGAACACGAAAGGAAGCATCCCCATGACTGAACATAACTATCACTTTGAAACGCTCCAACTCCACGCCGGCCAGGAAGAACCCGACCCGGCAACCGGTGCCCGCGTCACGCCTATTTACCAAACGGCGGCGTTCGTCTTCAAAGACGCGCAGCAGGCCGCCGACCGCTTCGGTCTCCGCGAACCCGGTAACATTTACGGTCGCTTGACTAACCCTACCAACGCGGCTTTGGAAGCCCGTATTGCCGCCCTCGAAGGCGGGACTAGCGCCATCTCGTTGGCCTCAGGCGCCGCTGCGGTGACGGCCGCAATCCTGAACGTGGCGGGTGCTGGCGACCACATCGTCAGTGCTAGCACCATTTATGGCGGCACTTACGAACTGTTTAGTGGCACCCTCAAGCAACTCGGCATCGAGACCACCTTTGTGGACCCGGACGACCCGCAGAACTTTGCGAACGCGATTCAGGACAACACTAAGGTGATCTTCTTCGAGTCCCTCGGCAACCCGGCCATCAACATTGTCGACTTCGAGGCTGTCGCTAAAATTGCGCATGAGCACGGTATCCTGACGATTGTCGACTCCACCTTTGCCACCCCGTACCTCATCCGGCCCTTCGAGCACGGCGTCGACGTCGTGGTACACTCCGCCACCAAGTTCATCGGCGGCCACGGGGCCACGCTCGGCGGACTCGTGATTGAAAAGGGTGACTTCGACTACGCGGCATCCGGGCGCTACCCCGGCTTCACCACGCCGGCAGAAGCGTACGACGGGCTCGTCTGGGCCGACCTCAAGGGCGGTGCGTTCACCACGAAGATTCGCGCCGAGCACCTGCGCGATACCGGCGCCACGTTGGCCCCACAGTCAGCGTGGTACCTGCTACAGGGGCTGGAGACGCTGTCCCTGCGCGTAGAGCGGCACGTCGCTAACGCCCGCAAAGTCGTGGCGTTCCTCCAGCAGCACCCCAAAGTAGCGTGGGTATCCTACCCGGAAACGGAGGACTCACCATACAAGGAACTAGCCGCACGGTACTTCCCGCGCGGTACGGGATCCATCTTCACCTTTGGGCTCAAGGCCGGCGAACACGGCGCGGTACAGCTGATTGACCACGTCGAGCTGTTCAGCTTGCTTGCTAACGTGGGGGATGCCAAGTCGCTGATTATCCACCCCAAGTCAACCACGCACGCCCAATTGAGTGACGCGCAGCTGGCGACGGCGGGGATTACCCCCGACCTCATCCGGATTTCGGTCGGGATTGAAAACGTGGACGATTTAATTGCCGACCTCAGCCAGGCACTGGACGCCGTCGAGTAACGTCAGCACCAACAAGGGACCATCCGCAATTGTGGATGGTCCCTTGTTGGTATTACGTATCTAAATTTCTGGTCCCTGAATACCGTACTGGTACGTCCAATCAATAATGTCAGCAGCGTCACCACTACGGTAAAACGCGGTAATCAGATCGTTCCACCGCGCCCAATGATTGAGTGGGACGTTGATCAAACCCGTACCACCCAAAATCATCAGGCGGTTGGCCGCCAGTAACGCGGTGCGCTTGTTTCCGTCCCAAAATAATTGTCGCCGCATCACGTGGTACATGAACTTCAATGCCCGATACGTGGTGCTGTCGTCACTTGCTAACAAGTCGTGCAAATACTCGATCTCAGCATTTGCATCAACTAACGGCGGCACAAAATCGTTGCCGTCGCCCAGTGCTACCAGACCCGCACCCGTACGGAACTCACCTGGAGCTAGCGAATCATCGGCCGCCACGGTGGCATTGACGGTCCGCACGTACTGCCAGTCAAAGGGTAAATCCGACTCCGTAACGAAACTCCAACCACGCTTTAGGTACACAATCACGTTAATATCGGCGAGTGGTACACCGTCCACACCCAGTCCGTCCATGATGGTTTGAGTTTGCGCCCAGCTCGTGCTAACGCCCTCAAAACGCGCTGCGGTGTGCACCAACCAGGTGGCACCCCTTTGGGCATAACGCTGATTATCGCCAACGTTTAACGCAAATTTATCAGGATAATTGGCCACTGAGCCACCAGCCTTCCGCTACTACTTTGCAGCCGCCCGCTTCTGCGCCGCCTCAATCGTTTGGTAAATCAGCATGTTGACCGTCATCGGGCCCACGCCACCAGGAACGGGCGTGATGGCACTTGCGAGGTACTGAACGCCGTCAAAGTCGACGTCGCCCACGAGCTTGCTCTTGCCGTCAGTGCCAGCAATCCGGTTCATCCCCACGTCGACGATGACCGCACCCGGCTTCACGTCGGCGTCGCTCACGATGCCGGCCTGACCCGTCGCAGCCACGATGATATCGGCGTCACTAAGGATGGTCTGCGGGTTAGTGGTCCGCGAATGCGCAATCGTCACCGTGGCGTCGGCGTGCAGGAGCATTGCCGCCATCGGCTTGCCGACGATGTTGCTGCGGCCGAGAATCACGGCGCGCTTGCCTGCCAAAGGAACGTTGTAAAAGTCCAACAACTTCATAATTCCGCGCGGCGTGCAGGGACGCAGCGTGGTGATCGGTTGACCCTTGGGTGTGCTCCACAAGCGGCCCTGATTTACGTCGGTAAAGCCATCCACATCTTTGTCAGGATCAACGGCGTTGCGCACCGCCTCGGCGTCCACGCCGTCAGGTAACGGTAACTGCACGATTAAGCCGTCCACCCCATCGTCCGCGTTTAACCGCTGGACGACTGCCAACACGTCACTGGTATGCACGCTCGCGGGTAAGTGCTCCGTCGCGGCGTCGATACCCACGGCCTCGGCTCGCCGCTGCTTGTTCCGAATATAGATAGCGCTAGCGGGATCATCCCCCGCCACGACGACCACCAACTTGGGTTTGCGCCCCAGTTGGGCCGTTACCGTAATGGCGCTAGCCTGCATCTCTTTGACCAATGCCTCCGTCACGGGCTTTGCTGCTAAAATTTTTGTCATTGCGCCCTCCTAAATTACACTTTATTTCCATTATACAGTACCGTTCGCGCAGGTCACCAGGCAGACGGGCGAGTTTAAGGGCATCGTTACCACTGCACGCTATAATTTGCAGAATGCGTGCGCGATATTTGGTGGTAATATAGGGGCAGAGCAAAGTTCACCTGTAAACCGAGGAGATCATTATGAGCAAAGAACGACTGGACTGGGACCACTACTTCATGATTCAGGCGGTGCTACTAGCGTCGCGGAGCACCTGTAACCGGCTATCCGTCGGGGCCACGCTGGTGCGGGATAAGCGCATCATCGCCGGGGGTTACAACGGTTCCGTTGCCGGCGATGACCACTGTACCGATAAGGGCTGCTACCTCGTTGAGGGTCACTGTGTCCGCACGATTCACGCGGAAATGAACGCCATCCTGCAGTGTGCAAAGTTTGGTGTGTCCACGGACGGTGCCACGGTGTACGTCACCGACTTTCCCTGCCTGCAGTGTACCAAGATGCTGCTACAGGCCGGCGTGAAGGAAATCGTCTACGAGCGCAACTACCACAACGACGAGTACGCGATGCAGTTACTGAAGCGGATGCACACCATCGTGCGGCAGGTCAAACTCAGCCCCGCCGATCTGGAGCGGGCCAACTTTGCCGAGTATGTTGGTGAGGAAGAAACTGCGGATTAGACTACCTGGGAGGCGGTCAGCATGTGGTTTGTTTTGTTGGGTATCGTGTTAATTGGTTTGGGCGTTTGGCAGGTATGGCGGACGCGGAAGTACATGCACTATCTGCGCACTGATGCTGGTCCAGACACGTCGCCGTTTGCGCTGAATGCAGTGTACACTAGCGGCGTGATCGGAGTAATCGGCGTGCTTGCGGGCGTCGGCGTCATCGTGATGGGATTGACTGGGCAACTGTAGGGCTTGTCCGGAGTAAGGGAACGCGTTTGATAGAGAAAATGGCTGTACGGGCACCCAACCGGGTGATTCCGTACAGCCATTTTTGGGTCCGTTCAAGTAGCACCAGCTAACCAATCCTTCAGCGATATCTGAATCCAAAACAATGGCGCACCCCTGATTGGGGTGCGCCATTGTGCGTTATCTAAGCGTTAATCGTCGCGTCAACCGGATGAGCATCCGTCAACGCGCGTACTTCCTTGGCGACCGCTGCCAACGCGTCCCCATCCTCACGTCCAGCGATTGCACGCACAATCAGCTGGCCGACCTTGTAACAGTCGTCTTCATCAAAGCCGCGCGTAGTCACCGCCGCAGTGCCCAGCCGAATGCCGCTAGTCTTGAACGGGCCGTTAGTTTCATCTGGTAGCTGGTTACTGTTGGTCGTAATCATAACCGAGTCGAGTAAGTTCTGCACGTCGCGACCCGTCACCCCGTACGGCCGCACGTCAACCAACACCAGGTGGTTGTCACTCCCACCAGAGACGAGCTTCAGCTGTGAATCCCCATCGGTCAGCCCGCGGTCCATCGCCTGCATGTTCCGAACAATCTGTTGGGCGTAATCCTTAAATTCAGGCCGCAAAGCTTCGCCCAGCGCCACGGCTTTGGCCGCGATGACGTGGTCGAGCGGGCCACCCTGAATACCGGGGAACAAGGCCGAGTTGATAGCCTTGATGTACTTCTCCTTGCTCAGGATCAGCCCGCCGCGAGGTCCCCGCAACGTTTTATGCGTCGTGGTGGTAACAACGTCGGCGTACGGTACGGGGTTCGGGTGCACGCCCCCCGCCACCAGACCGGCAATGTGTGCCATATCGACCATCAGCATGGCCCCCACGGCATCCGCAATCTCACGAAACTTAGCAAAGTCGATGATCCGACTGTACGCGGAGGCACCGGCCACAATCAACTTTGGCTGCACTTCCTTGGCCTGCGTCATGATGGCGTCGTAATCCAAGCGGCCGTTGGCATCCACACCGTAGTGGAAGAAATTATACTCCTGACCGGAAAAGCTAATCTTGGCGCCGTGCGACAAGTGTCCACCGGCGGCCAAATCCATGGCTAACACCGTGTCCCCGTCATCAAGCAATGCGCGGTACACGGCCATATTAGCCTGTGAACCCGAGTGTGGCTGAACGTTGGCGGCTTCGGCCCCGAATAGTTCCTTGGCGCGGTCGATGGCCAGCTGCTCAGTAATGTCGATGTACTGGTTACCACCATAATAGCGGTGCCCAGGATAACCCTCGGAATACTTATTCGTTAGGACACTACCCTGGGCGGCGCGAACGCCAGCGCTGACAATGTTCTCGGACGCAATTAGCTCAATGTTATGCTGTTGCCGGTCTTCCTCCTGGTGAATCGCCTGCCAAACTTCTGGATCTGCCTCTTCGTAACTGTTAGTCATGGACTGCGGCCTCCTTGTGTCGAATGGAATTTACTACGATTACATCATAGCATGAGGTAGGAGGTTATTAACACCATAAATGCAAAGATGACAAGACAGGTTATTAACGATTGTTGTATTTCGTTAATAGCCTGTCTTGTCGTATGTAATCAAACCTCAATTTATTTACCTACGGAAGTGCAACGATTGTCTTCACTCTGGACGTAAGGCGAATCGTCACGATGCCCTCTCCCAATGGTGTCAGCAACAATCGCCCTGAACTTCCTACCGCAATTTTCAAATCGTACAGTGAAATACTCTGCGCATCCTTACGCAATGTATGCGCATCATTGATACGCACCACCGACCGATCATCCCCGTTAATGGTGACCTGGTACTTACTGACCGACTCGGTGTAAAACTCGTAATGACCATCCGGCGTAGTCAGATTCAGTACGTGTGTTTCGGTGAAAGGAATTCGTCTCTGCGCATCGCTATAGTAAGCAATCTTTTCAAGTAATTCGGCGGGCAAGGGTTCTGGATGGTTGTTTTCGTTTTCCATGGGCTATCCTCCAAAGTTGTTGACTGTTAATGAATACCCTTATTTTAACCCGTAGCTAAATCTGCCGCATTAATTTTGTTCTTAACGAGAAAAAAGACTCACAGGTCATTCGGAGACGGATATAAAACACATTTGGTTATACTGACTTTAAATTGATTTGAATACTACCTGTAAATAAAAAGTATATTGCTTTGAATTAACCAGCATCAATTAACTTTTTTGCGCCTTCATTAAGTTGAATATCCTCATCGTGCTGTTCCAAAATTATTTTTACAAGTTCGCAAACCATCTTTTTACCGCGATTTTCAATAATACGGTTGGCATTGAAAAAGTACTCTGCAATATCAGCCTGGTTAGTAGGATAGGCACGGGGGCCAGTCAGATGCCCGGACCATAATTCAACTACCTCTCCATTGCCATAAGTAAATTCATGCATATAATACTTGTTCAGATAATCCTGCCAGAAAGTATCATCACCCGAAATTTCCATCCAAAAGTTACGCATATCGCGTAATGCAAGGTCCCAATAGTCATGAATATTGCCAATGCCACGCCCTTGATTCATCCAGGACGGAAAGACCATAAAGTTACCAATTGAACTAGTTAATGCAGCAAACCTTTCAAGCTCTTTCATTACGGCTATTTCATTATCGCCATGCTTAACCTTGCCTCCATTCTCAGTCGCAAATTGAAAACTGGCAATTTGGTCAAGCTCTTGATCATACTCTCCGGTTCCCCACTGTTGTAACTTTGACTTTAGGTTGGGTATATCGCCAACAAGTTGTTGCCAACGCTCAGTGTTTTCCATCGAAAATTGGGTATTAGACACAGACAGTAGCTGCGTAAACGTTGTCCCTAAGGAATTGACTGTGTCTCCATTGATTTGATCGTTAACCGATTTTTGCCAGCCCAATGCAACGTAAATTGGAAATGCTGCCTTGTCAACTTCAAAGGCACTATAATTATCCACCAAATCACTGATATTAGGGCTTTTCTTATCAAGCTCCTTAGTGAATTTATACTTTAACCACAAATGCAAATTAGGATAGTCCCCCTCCTCTAATGGCGCGTGTTGATCTTTTGCACTGTAAGAATCATCTAAATACAGTCGTTTAAAATCGAATTGCCAAGGCTTAATCCCATTATCTGTGCACGCGTTAATCCAATTTGCAACCCACTTCAAACTCTTGTTCTCTGTTTTCTGTCCGTCCATATCTTTCATCGCCCCTACAAAAAAGCATTCAGAGGTAGTTTAGGCTGACAAGTTCAAACGACGAACTCTCCTAAAACACAGTCTGAATGCCAATGCTCTATCTAACAATTAAAATCAGAATTCCATTTTTTATCGACAGATACTTACGAATCAATTTTCCATTCGACAATAACACCGTACTTAACTTCCTTTGCAACCTCATCACAGTAATCCCGCTATGGGTATTTAAGTCAACAAATTAGACATTGCTAATTTCCATTGGCCTCATATTCACTTACCACGTCGAGGAAATCACTGCGAAATTGTAACTTTTTGGCATAATCCACAGGGGATTTCCCAGAGACATCCTTCAAATATGGATTGGCTCCGTGATCCAGTAAGTACCTATACAGTACTTCATTTTCGTGCAATGGCAGGAAGTCATTAGTTACTAAATACTTAATTGGTACTGCACCATCCTTGTCCCTTGCATTTATATCGATACCCCGCTCAACCAATTGTTCGACAACCGTCATTAGGTAATCAACATTTGGTGTCTCTGACGAAAGGAAAAGAACGTGAAGTGCATTTTGATGTTCAAACTGGCTGAATAGATTAACATCGGCCCCATTGTCTAGCAAAAAACGAATTATTTCCATTTTGTCAGTCAACATTTCTTGGTTAACCATGCTAGCTATCAGTAAAGTGAATCCACTTTCCTTATCAATCTCATTTATATTACCATCAAAAAAATCTGTAAATTGTTGATATGTGCCCCACATAGCAGCCTCATATACTGATTTAATTCTCACTACATTACCTCCTTCAAATTAATCATTACCGCTTAGATTAACAACAAGTCCAATCGTATTGCTAAGCTTTGAGACTATCGTCCTTGTTGTAAAATGGGACAAAATTTTCAGCCACAAACTTTCCAATTCCAGTATTTTGAGGAATGAAATCAAGTGTTTCTTGCGACGACAGTAGTGCCCCTGCCTCATCACTAACGGCCCGCAACGCTCCACTACTATCGCTATTGACTACCACAAGTAAAGAGCTCCGGTTATTTTCATTCTCAATTGATTGAACTAAATATGCACTGTCTATTTTAGGCTGCTTTTTCAACAGCTCAATCAATCCATCAGTTAATTCACTTACATCAGCACTAGGCTTTCCAATTGAGATTTCCGTTCCACTTTTTACAGATTGTTTTTTCGCTTGCATTGAGAACCAATCATCTCGAGAAAAAGGGATGTTATTGCTATATGGATCAATCACAACACCATAAATAGTGGAATCTTGCTTCAACAAGTCAACCAGTTGACCAAAAGACACTTCAGAATAATTAAGCTTCTGTTGATTCAGACCCATGTTTTTTGTGTCAGAGTACACGGGAAGATATTTTTCATCATGATCATTAGTAATTACTACCAGATGTATTTCATCTTCGCTAATCTGTTGGATTGTTAAAAGCAACGTCGAATCCATAACCGTATCTTCAAGCTCACGAAAACTCTCTTCAGTCTTAGTATTACGAAGGTTTATCAAAGCGGTTTCGATTTTATTTGACATTTTTGTATTCCTCTATTTCCTTCAAAGTCGCCCGGATAATTCATTTTGAATTTTTTCCAGTAAACTTACAATTTCACTGTCAGCATCGTAATCACGAGTATTATCGATATACGGATGAATAAAGCTCGTTAGGTGATAATTATCGTGCATACTATCATCACTCACATCATCAATGATGTCCCTAACTGTATAATACATATCATGGACAGTAGTTGCTCTATATTTTTCCCCGGGATACGTTTTATCGAGCAATTCAAGAAGATGTTCACAATCGCTAACAATTTCATTCAATACATTTACCTCCTAGGTACTATTCGAGCTGATTCAATCCAATCTGATGACCAATTCTTAGGAAGAACAATTTGATCAGCACCACCCTTTAAATAAACAGTGCCGTCACTACTGAGCTGCGGTGCCACCTTACCTATATTCAACCTGGTCCCCTTGGGAATCCTTATAACCTCTTCATATTTTGCAGTATTCTGCCATTCAGGTAATAATGCACTGTCCACAATGGTGTTTGCTCTTGAAGTAGCCGGAACAGTGGTCGCATAGCCTCCATCAATCTTAGCCCTTCCGCCAAATGACCGATATACAGTAATCTCTTCGTTTGTAATCACTGTAGTGTAATGGCCATCCCTGAACGAAGAAACCACATTAGCAGGTAACGAGTTTCGAAATTACTTTTCATTTATTGAACCTCGCTATATATATATAAATTCCCGTCTGGGTACTTTCCACGCCAACCACACGGAATCTTACCGGCCGTATAGATACTATACATGTCAGCAAAGAACTGGGATTCAACAATATCGCTGTAGTATAAGTAAGAGGCCATCGCCAGTAAATTGTATAGGATAATTGGCTCCATACTTTTCTCAAGTCGGCCTTCACTGATCAGTGAAGACATCTGCGATTGAAAGGTGGATGCCAAGTTTTCTTTCATCCAGGCGGCCACATTGTTCCACTCACGATACGCGTCTTGATTGTGAATCGACAAATACGCGCTGACATCTCCTAGCGCATTTGTGCAGATATTCTCCCATCTAGTACCAAGGATAGTTTTTTTGCCCATCTCAAAGTTCACGATGTTTCCCTTAACGGTTAGTATCTCGTTGCTAGGACTCAGAAGGCTTATCTTGACCATTTCAGCCTTTACGATATATCGACTCTTCACAATCTACCCCTCACTTATCACCTAAGCGCCTTTCAATCATTGCTGCTACGTACGGCCTAATGCGTTCTTCATCGTCAATGACCGGGCTCAGGCAACGAATAAAATGCGTTTGATTAAACCAAATGACTTTTATCGGTGCCTTGAGTTGGCGACTGAACCCACCGACTCCCAAGCTGGCCTGTTCCTGTTCGAGTTGTGGCAGATTTCTCAGATTTCCTCCCGAAGCATCGAAATTGCTAATTAGTTCCTGCGATGAGTTTTCAATGTCAGAAATTGTCAATGTACCGATGTTTGTAAGGTCACTATGAATAAGATATTCTGCGGCCGAAACTGCATAATTCCAATCGTATCCACGAGCCGCTATCAAAATATCGTATTGGTGCCAGTCTCCATGGACTGAGTGCTTTAGATCAGCAATCCAGTTTTCATCATCACTTTGCTCTCTACTATTCACTGTTGTTTTTACGGCGGTAGACTTTCTTGCGTTTTTACTACCATGTTTTCCAAAGAACCACATACCATCACCTCTATACTTTAAACACCCCTCAGCTAACAGAACCAAGAAAGGTTAACTGATATCAGAATTCCATTTTTTTCAACAAATAATTCGGGATCAATTTTCCATTCGACAATTGCAACGTACTTAACTTCCTTCGCAACCTCATCACAGCAATCCCGCTATGGGCATTTAAGTCACCAAATTAGACATTACTAATTTTCATTGGCCTCATACTCCTTTACGACATCGATAAAATCACTACGAAACTTTAACTTATTCGCATAATCCACAGGCGATTTCCCAAAGTTATCCCTCAAATGGGGACTAGCTCCATGCTCCAGTAAACATTTATAAATCCCATCATTTTCGTATAAGGGGAGTGCGTTATTAGTGACCAGATACTTGATTGGTACCGCGCCATCCTTATCTTGCCCATTTAAATTGATGCCGCGTTCAACTAGTAGCTTCATAATCGACATTATGTATTCAACATTTAATGAAGCACGCATACGATTTTCCATTTGTATACTTGGTCGATCCTTCATCGGTTTACAATTTAGTGCCTTCCCAATAACATCAGCAGTGTCCTCCACCGTCTTAGCATCTTTCCCAGCTGTCTTAGCCATATCAATGGCCGCCTTCACCTCCAAATTTTGAACGACGCTGTAACTCAGGCAACCCAATCAGCAAAATCATCAAAAGCCATATCTGAATTTATGTTAGCATAACATATCGAATCGTTATTTTGAAACGGAAATCAATTAAATGTTAGCGTAACGTAACATTGGTTATTCGGTTATTCAATGTGGTCGCGACAATATCAGTTTCTCCTTTAGCAGTTGGTCAATCACGCATGCAGGAGCGTGAGTATTGTTGAAATTATTAGACCCACCGTTATCCATAGTCAGTCATCTTCATGGTTATGCTTTAGACTTTCGGCAGTTAAGTCGTTGTATTATGATGCCGTCGTCGTCACTTTTTGGCTGTTTAAATAATCACCAGGTCCTTTTTTTAACACTTAACACCGTAAAAAAAAGCGGACAACATGTCCGCCTTCTACACGACTAAACTTATTGATTTCCGGCACGCGTAAATATCATATCCGCGTTAAAAATCTTGCCCGTCATTATCAGCATAGATCGCCGCTAGTTCACACCCATCAAAGCCAGAGCTATCACTGCGTGCAGATCCTCATTAAGGTTACTCATACCTTACCTCGCCAACACCAAATGCTCGTTCACAAACGCATTCAGCCCCAGCTCGTACAGTTCACGCCCGTACCCCGAGTTCTTCACACCACCAAACGGCAGCTCTGGCGCAGTTAACCACGAACGGTTGATGAACGTCATCCCCGCCTCCAACTGCCGGGATACCCGGTCCGCCCGGTCAGCGTCCTGCGAGAACACCACGCTACCGAGACCGTAACTGGAGTCGTTGGCCAACGCCACGGCTTCCTCCTCAGTATCAACGTGGTAAATGGATGCCACGGGGCCAAACAGCTCCTGGTTGAACACCGGGTTGTCCCGATCAATACCGGTCAACACGGTCGGCTGGAAGAACGCGCCGTCACTATCAATCGGCGTGTTGCCGTACTCCACGTGGGCACCGGCCGCCACGGCCGCGTCCACCTGCTTCTGGAGTTTGTCCTTCGCCCGAGCGGAGGACAGCGGTGCTAGCGTCGTGGCCGGATCCATTGGGTCACCCGGCTGCACCTTTGCGAACTCCTGCTTCATGAATTCAACGAACTCATCGTACCGGTCACCCACCACGATGAACCGCTTCGATGCGGAGCAAATTTGCCCGGCGTTCATCAGCCGTGACTGCGGTGCAACCTGCCGTACCAGGTCCCAGTCCGCGTCGGGCAGGATGATGAACGCGTCGTTCCCGCCTAATTCGAGGGTCGACTTCTTCAGGTTGGCCCCCGCCTCTTTGGCGACCGCCGCACCGCCACGCTCCGAACCAGTCAGCGCCACACCGGCGACACGCGGATCGGCGATGGCCTGCCCCACCTGGTCGTAGTCAATAAACAGGTTGGCAAAGCTGCCGTCCGGCACGCCAGCGCGTCGGAGTACGTCCGCAAAGGCCTCGGCGCTCGCCGGCGTGTTCGACGCGTGCTTCAAGATCATGGTGTTGCCGACGATAAAGTTCGGCGCGAACACCCGCATGATTTGGTAGTACGGGAAATTCCACGGTTCCACCATCACGAGCACCCCGACCGCCTGCTTGGCGTAGTATGCTGGACCCGCGGCGGTGGTCAACGGCGTGTCCGCCAACATTCCCGGTCCGTGGTCCGCGAAGTAATCGGCAATGTCAGCACAGAGCGCCACTTCGGCCTCCGCCTCGCCAATGAGTTTCCCCATTTCGCGCGTCAACGTGGTGGCTAACTCGTGCTGTTCATCCCGCATCAGTGTGGCCACTTGGTGCAAAGCCGCACTGCGCGTCTCCGGCTGGGCGTTCCGAAACTCTAGGTAACGCTTGTGCGCTGCGGTCAACGCAGCCTCCAGATCGGCATCACTCGCGTTTGGATACGTCTGCTCGACTTTGTTCGTGTACGGATTAATCGTTTGGTAAGCCATAAACAATTCCCCTTTGCTAAATATTTGTTAGTGCTTACATTAATTGTAAACCCTTCAGCACCCAATATTCGCGTTAATTCGTGGAAAATGTGTCATCGTTACCAAATGACAACTAGTTATGCCTGTACCCGGGCCACCGCCGGCACCATTGCTGCGGCAATCGCCACGTCCATCGCAATCACGGTGACCAGTACACTACCAACGAAGGCCACGCCCACCAGCACCAGCAAGCCCACCATTGCGGGGACCAACAAGCGCGGATTCTCGCTATTTCCCGTCACGTAGCGGATTATCCACATAACTAGGAAAGTTGCGACGAGCACGCACACAAGCGCGACCCGCCAAGCGGTCACGGGGTGCGCCAGCGCGAGGTCGACCATGACGGCCATGACCATCAGTAGGTACACCACAACGAGGAACAGCCACCGAATCGCCATCACCTGCAAGGACGATTGCATCTCGATTGTGACGGCACCCAGCATCAGGTAGTAAACGCCGCCAACCAGGGCGACGAGGATGATGCTCGCCCCAAAGCCGGCCAGGCGGGTCGGCGACGGTTCATCCCCCGCGTAGGTGAAGAGGCCGGCGATGATTTCACCCAAAGCAATCATTGTCATCAAACCGTAGCGCTCCAGCAGCGAGTCTTTGAGTACGAACGGCTGACCTAGAGCCCGATACTCACGGTACAGTGCACCACGCCCGACCAGGATTACCCCAAAGTTGAGGACGGCAGCCAGCAGGGCAATCCAGGGTAGCCACGTAGCCGGCGCAAACCACCCCACAATCAGGAGGACCGCGACACCAGCGTATGCCCGCGACCAGATCCGGGATGCCGGCGCATGGTGCACGTCAATGGCGGCAATCAGGCGCCATATCAGGCTGAGCAGCGCACTCATCACGACCATCCACGGGAACAGTGGCCGGAAATCGCCGCCGACCGCCACGGGGATATACAACGCAGCCACGCCAGTTATCACCACCTGCGCGCTAATTAGGAACAGGTTAATTAACGTGGCGTTACCGTGGTTGTCAAAGTACCCCGATGTATCGTGCCAGCTCCAGAAGAACCAGGCAAAGACGATGGTCGCGTACGCAAACCGCGCGGGCGTGAAGTCTTCGACTAACGGATCCGTGAGCCGCGCAAGCACCACGGCAAAGATCAGGTCGTAGAACAGCTCCAACCAACTAACTTTACGGTGTGGCAGGATGTTAGTAATGAGACGGGGTTGACCGAAAAATTTTTGCATGACGTGACCTCCTGAAAGTGGTGTGTGGTGGGAATGCGGAAATCGGGGAGTGCGGGCCTTTCGGTTTGAGCTACTTACGCTCTGCTTTCTGAACGGCATGCTCCGCTCTCTAAACGAGTTGCCCCCCGCAGAAACTTGCGCGTAACCCGCTACGGCAATGAAGCCAAACCCGGGCTTCAACGCCGTAGCAAGTTACGCTCCAGTTTCTAACCGCGGGGCTCCACTCTCTACAAAAAAAAGGCCCATCCCCATGCCTCCGCACGCGAACAGTCCCCATTATTGATAACAATTGTTGATTAACTTTACTTAGCTTCGTCGTCAGCAGCGCTGTCAGTAGCGTTACTCTCAGCGGCGTTGCTCTCAGTAGCCTCACTCGTAGCTACTGCATCGGATGTTGCTGCTGCAGCACTATCTGCTGGTGCTTCCGCAGTTGCGGCATCGTCCGTACGCTTCTCCACGCGGGAAATTGCCTGCGTCGCGAACGTCAAGAAGACGCCGTTACAATCCAAGACAATCTTGCCGTGTTCCTGGTCGATGGAGTCAATCACACCGTACAGGCCGCCGACAGTCACGATGGTGTCGCCCTTCTTCAGGCCGTTGAACATCTGCTGGCGCTGTTGCTGCTGCTTCTTAGGTCCGCGAACCATAGAGAAGTACATCAGCACTACCATCAGGATAATTAGAATAATTGTTACGGGACCCATGCCCGTACTTGCACCGAAAATCACTAGTAACGCACCTCATTTTTGTTTGAT